>JBFIJP010000025.1:0-18567 GCA_041600695.1 Thermoplasmatota archaeon
CAGTTCACCGCCGTCAGCGTGCCAGCGATTTCCGCTGGTTCGTGGGACCGCGACTCGATCAACCTCGGCCTGGCCGGACGCATTTCGAGCATCCTGGCCATCTTCGAGGTTAATACGGCGGGCACGGCCAACGACATTTACCTGCGCTTCCTGGCGCAGGGCGTGCCCGGCATTGGCGTCAACTTCGCCAATGGCGGCGGCTCGATCAGCACGACCGGTACGCTGGACTTGATTGACCTGCGGGCCATCGTTGGACCCCGCAGCGGCCTGAGCCTGGTTGGCAACGGCATCTACGCCCTGTTCCAGGCTTCCGGTGTGCCTCGCATCACCGGCAGCAGCTGGGACAACGACTCGATGGGCCTGACCCTGTCTGGTGGCAAGATTAACAACATCAAGCTGGAGATGTTCATCAACCAGGCTGCCGACTACAACGACATCTACCTGTTGTTGGACGCCTGGGGTGTGCCGAGCGTGCAGTTGACGAAGACCTCCACGGGCTTCGGCTTCAGCGCACCCGGCGGCATCAATTCGGCTGCCGTCGTGTTCCGAAAGGGTACCGTCGCCTACAACCCGTATGGGTACGGCGACACGTTCCTGGGCGCCTGGCTTCGGCCGGACGGTTACGGAACCTCGTACCCGGGCCAGCCCCAGTTCGGCATCTCGGCGCGCATCGCGGGCCTGGAAAGCGTCAGCTACAACACGAACCAGTGGAGCAAGACGCAGACCATCGGTCTGAACTTCGCCCAGGACCCGACGCTGCGGGCGATCATGGACTTCAGGACGGGAGCCCTCGTTGCGTTTGCGGACGCGACGCTGAGCAACATTCCTGGAATCTCGACGATCACCATCTCGTCTGACCTCACGAGCTACACGGGAACCTCCCGCTGCAGCGGCTGGGCTTGTACCCTGGTGACCCCGTGGATCCAGGCTGAGGTCCAGATCGGTACGACGAACACGGTCAACTCCGTGGCGAACCCCTACTGGCCCTGGCAGACCTACTCGGACCCGGCCGGCAAGTGCTACCGCAACGGCTCCGGCTGGGTGCACTGCGGCATCATGGGTAACACCAAGCTGGACCTGATCAACGGCGGCGCCGCGAGCAAGATCAAGATTTCTTCGCCGCTCCCGACGTCGTTCTCGTTCAGCAAGTCCACCAGCAATGGTGTGCCGGCCTACAGCCTGAACTCGGGTGTCAAGCTCGGCAAGCTGGACATGCGTGTGCTCACGTCTGCCCCGCTGCCCTACTGGCCCTACCAACTGAACCTGATGGCGGTCGCCACGGTGTCCAACCTGCCGACGAGCCTGTCGGTGGGCCAGAACATGGGTACCGGTAGCGGCGGGGCCAAGCCCAGCATCACCGTGAACACGGCCCAGTCGATCGAGAAGATCTTCCTTGGTTTGCGTTTCGACGGTAGCTTCTACGGCGACCCGGGCCTCATCTCGGTGGTCAACTCCAACGTCCAGTCGGCGGGCTTCCCGCTCTGGCTGGCGGTGGAGGACATTCCGACCACCGTGAGCCTGACAACGGGCAAGTCCAGTTATGGCGGAGCCAACTGTTCCAGTTGCAACCCGGCCGTGCCGTTCTTCAGTTACAGTGCCAGCGCCCGCACCCTGGACGCGACCCTGTACACGAACATCGGCCAACTCTGGAACACGATTGGACGCAGCGCCATCGCGGCCGCTGGATCCAGCGTGCCCGACTGGCTGAGGGGTCTGGCCCAGTACGACAGCCGTGGCCACCTGCTGGTGCAGTTGGTCAACGTGCCCCGTGATGGTATCAGCCTGTACGAGTCCAACGATGTCCTCGTCGTTGACCCGAGCCCCTACTACGGCGAACGCCTGACGAAGTTCTTCGCTGACTTCCAGTTGAAGTTCACCGATGGCAAGAGCAAGGGAAGCACGTGCATCGTCTGTCTCGGCATTGCCGATCTGAAGTACTACTGGTTCTACAACTGGTGGTTTGGCATCGAAACCCTGTCGTTGCTCCTGGAAGACCTGGGTCGCATGACCCTGGACCCCAACCTGGAGAGCGTCATATACATTGACGGAAAGCTGGTGTTGCACTTCCGTGCCGGAGCAGGCTTCAATGCTGGAGCCGGTTTGGAGTTCTACGTGGTGGGCGCGCGGGTGTTGTGCATTTGCATAAACCTGCCAACCATTAGTTTGATCGTGGATCCAGGCTTCATATCGTTCCAGGTGTTGAGTTGGTCATGTTGCCAATTCGACTACTTCTGGATCTTCTCGCCGTTCCATGCGACTGGCGGAAGCACCTGGGGCGTTCCCAACGGTCACTTCTGCTGGTGCGACTGGCACTGGTACGTGAGATTGTCCGGCACCTACCCCGGCAACTGGGGCTTCGATCTGCCAGTGGCATTCCCGCCGTATGTGCCGTTCCGTGGCCTGAAGATCCAGTACGGTACGCATCACGTGTTCATCAATCCGAGACTGCTGGCGTGTGTTGGCAGCTTCGAGAACCCGACTGCGTTCTGCTACCAGATCGGCCGGCTGCTGCCGAACGAGTTCTTCGTCGCCTATGCCATGCTGAAGTACTTCAGCATCAACATCAGCACGGGGAGCACGCACCACCACCATTGATAGGAGGAATCCCATGAACAAGCAAAACAAACCTGACAAGCAGACCCTGCTGGTCACCTTGGTCCTGGCGGCCTCCATGATGCTGGCGCCTCTGGCCAGCGGATCAGCAATGGTAGAGATCGAGGGCGTGGCCGAAGTCGGAATGATCGAGGCACCGGGCTCTTCGGCCGATTCGGGCGGATCCGGTAGCGGCAGCAGTTCGGAGTCGTCGGATTCGTCCGACAGTTCGCGCTGCATCATCTCGAATCCCTTCGGCGGAGGATGTCTGTTCGAATTCTCGGAACACTCCGAGGAACAGCACAGCCACTTCGAGGAGGACGCGGCCTACTACTACTCGGCCACGGACGACACCCGCAGCGGCTACTATGCCAACGTGCTGGGCGGCGCCTTCTGGGTGCGCATGCACGGCGGCGATTTCGCCAGTGAGGAGGGCTCCGGCGAGTCCGGCGCTGGCGACCACTACGACCGCGAATACTACGAGAACAATTTCGGCTACTCGCAGGAGTCCATCGACGAGAGCAGTCGATTCCTGGACAACGACTACGCGGATTCCGAGAGCTACTCGGAAGTTGGCGCCGAGAGCGGCGTCAACACCGACGTGGTCGGTGGCGGCGTGAGCGTCGTCCGGCAGGACGACGGCCAGTCGTCCAGCTCGGCCGACGAAGCGTCGTCTGACTCGGAGCACAGCGAAAGGAACTTCTTCGACATCCCGGTCTTCGAGACCGGCGGTGCCAACAGCCACGACTACACGGGCGAATCCCAGAGCTTCTGGAACCAGACCGTCGTCGATGGCAACCTGTTCCTCGTGAACCCGGTGGACGCCACGACCGTGGAGATCATCGGGCTGCGCGCCGACACCGGCGACCGGCACGACTCTGGTTCGGAGGCGGGCAGCGACTCGTCTTCGTCCTACACCGGCATCCTCGGCTTCACGCTGATTTCGTCGGACCAGCAGTCGGACTATGACTCGCAGTACACGTACGTCGAGGAGTGGCTCCGTGTGAGCATCGATCTGGTTGAGGGCACCGTGAGCGGAGACGTGGTCTACGAGCACGGCGAGAGCGAGGAATCCTCCTCGTCCTTCGAGCGGGACACCACCGAGGTGTTCGGCATTGCCTTTGGCAGCGAGAACAGCTACGAGGGGCAGAGCAGCGAGGCCTGGCGCCGCGTTGACTTCGCCCTTGATGCCGCCGGCACGGCCTCGGCGTCCGCGTCCCACTGGGACGAGGACTCGCAGTCGAGCAGCACGGAGGAGGACAACACCATCGTCATCCTGCCCTTTGGCACGACCACCACGGAGGACCGCGAGGTTCACTCGGATGGCTCGGCCCTGGGCATCGACGTTGGCAGTGGCATCGTGTGGCTGTCCGCAGCCTACGAGAACCGCACCAGCAGCGACCACTCGACGAGCGACTTCACCATCGACCACGACCCCCTGGTGGGCACCGGGTCCCAGGATGACGAAGACGCACGCACCGTTGACGTGGGCGCGGGCAGCGCGGCGGCAGGCACGCAGGTGTCGGCTGGCTACGAGGAAGTCCGCAGCCATGAATCGTCGACGCTCCGCCTTGGTGGGGATGACCTGGGGGGCACGTTCTCGGACGATGAGCACTGGGGAACCGGTGCCGCGGGAACGGTCGCTGACGGTGTGTTCATGTTCGATCTCTCCTACGCGGAGGGGACGAGCGACGATGGCATCACCATCGGCAGCACGCCGCTGGGTATCCGCAACGACTACCAGGAATTCACCGCCGGCGCCGGTGGCGCCGTGGGTGACCCCGCCGTGGGCAACCTGGTCGTCTACAGCATCCGCCACGAGGAAACCAGTGACCAGCAGGACATCTACGCGGGCGACTCGACCATTGGTTCGCTGGATCAGACGAGCACGTCTGACTCGGTGAGCTTCGTCGTCCTCGATGGCCTTGTGAGCCTCGATGCGAGCCGTTCGGTGGAGAACACCGTCCTGTCGGCTGGCGGAACGGAAATCGTGGACGCGACAACCAGCAACACGGATGCTGGCGCTGATGCAGGACCCGCCTCCGCCGACGTTGGTGTGCTGGTGTTCTACGCCGACATCGTGGACGCCTTCGCCGTGGCCTTCGTGCTGGCAACCTGGTGCGCCGACCCCGGCGTTCCCCTGCCGCTTGATACGGTGGGTGGCGTCCTGGGTGGCCTGCCGGATCCCGCCGGAACCGTCGCAAGTACGGCTTGGGCCCTGGTGCCCTTCCTGATGTGCGGTGGCGTGCCGGTGCCGGCTGTGGCCCTCGCCAACGACTGCCTGGTGGCCGATCTGGCCACGGCGCTTGCCTTCTCGACGGCTGGCGGCCTCACCGGCCTCCTGCCGGCTGGCGGCAGCGAAGTCGGCCTGGCCCTGGGCACCGCCCAGGATGGCTACGGGATTGCCCGTGGTGGCGTCGACGATGTCGATGGCTGCTTCTGGATGACTGTGCCCCAGGAGGCCCGCAATCCGCAGGCTGTCCTGACGGCGATGTCCGTCGTCCAGGATCCGTCTGGTGACCCGGCCGACCGGCTGCCGTGGGGCCTCAGTGTGCCGTCGGATGTTCCGGACGTTTGGGGCATGGCTGTTGGTCCGACCACGGCCGCCTACTGGCCCAGCACCGGCGATGTGTGGCCGCTCTACGACCAGGCCCGCGTGTCGGCGTACGGAATGCTCGATCTGGCCTTCGGATCCACCGGTCTGGTGGGCAACCCCGAAGTGCCCATGATGGGCCCGACGTGCGAGACCGTCCCCGAGCCGCCGGCAGCGCCTTCCGAGGTCCCGCCGGCGCCCGAGACGCCTGACCCGGGTGCCCCTGTGGCTCCTGGAGACAGCGTCTGCACGCCGATGCCGGAGCCGGTGATCCTGGCCATGCCGGTGCCGATTCCGGACGCCCCTGAGGTGCCCCCGGTGCCGACCGTCGAGGTGCCGCCAGTCTAGGCAGACAAACCTGCACCGGCGGCCCGGCGTTACGGCGTCGGGTTGCCGGTGTTCTGGGCGTCCCCGCGCCAGCGCGGCCAGGATCCAGGCACTTCAACCTGGGTCTGGGCTGCTGAGTTGATGCGCAGGACGCCTCCGGGTGCGGTGGTTGCGACCACCGCATCTGCTCTTCCATCTCCATCCATGTCCGCCACGGCGGGCGTTGCCACGGCGCCCGATGGTAGCTTCAGCGAAGCCTTCGTTTCTCCCGTGGCGCCATCCAGAATTAGGAGGGAGCCGCCCGAGGTTGCCACGACTCCCTTCGAGCCGTGTGTGAGGACGAGAATCACCTCTGCCAGGCCGTCCCCGTCCATGTCGGCGGTAACGGGGGTTCCTGGTGTGCTGTGCCAGTCTCGGCGCCACAGTTCGGTCCCGTTGGAGCCGCTGTAGGCGATGGCAACCCCGGCGTCCGCCGTGGAGAGCGCTCCCTTGTCGTTGTGGCCCGCTTCGAAGGTCTCCAACTGGAGGCCTGGGGTCCGCATGCCGGTGGCGATGATGTCCAGTTGGCCGTCCTCATCTAGGTGGGCGAGGGCTGGGGACGTGAGGCTGATGTGGCGGGTGTCCTGATCCCACAGGGGGGCACCATCGGACACGCTGCGGGCGTGGAGGCCACCCCACCACTCCAGGAAAACCACGGCGGCCTCGCCGTTGATTTCCAGCAGCGCCGGGGAAGCTACGACTCCTGTCCGGGTGGGCTCACTCCACAGAATCTCTCCTGTTGCGCCGCTGCGGGCCTCGAAGGCGCCACCCTCGTGCATCTCGCCGCCGAGACCCAGGAAAACCATGCCAGGTCGGCCACCGGCCGGTGCCAGGATGGCCGGGCTGGTGTAGGCTTCCATGGAGAGTTCGTGCTTCCACAGGGGCTCCAGGTTGGCGTCGGTAGCCACGATTTCTCCTGGCAGGCCGCTGGTTCCCCCGTTGGGATGGGTGTGGTCGTGGGCGTGGCCGTCTTCGCCGGGCTCCAGGCCGCCCGTTACGGCGACGATCTCCGGTTTGCCGTCACCGTCCAGATCGGCCACAGCAGGGGAATGCACCCAGTTGTGAAGCGGCAGGCGGGCCTGCCAGGAGCCCCCCGCCACCAGCGCCAGTTCGCCCCATTCCCGCAGGCCGACGGCGATAACGGGTTGCCCGCCGGTGGTGCCGGCCAGGGCCGGGGAGGCGTCGATGGGCCCGGTCTCCAGGCTCCACAACAGGGAGCCGCTGCGCCCGTCCAGGGCCACGAGTTCGTGCCAGTTGGGGTCTGCGTCACTGGGCATCAGGGCCCACGGGCCGGCGGCCGCCACCACGTCAAGGACGCCGTCGCCGTTGAGGTCCACCAGGAGGGGCGACGAGAATGCTGCCGTGGTCAGGCCGGCCTGCCAGTCAATCCTCAGTCCCGGGCTGTTCGGTGAAAAGCAGCCGGAAGTGGCTGCCAACAGGAGGAGCAGAGGGACGATGGGCCGGGTACGCATGCGCGGCCAGGCCCGGCCCCCGGCTTCAGGATTGTGGGGGCTCCGGCACAGCCGCCTGCTGCCGTGCCAGTTCCCGGTCATCCGGTTCCAGGGGCGTGGAGTACGTGATCAGGAGCCGCAAGCCATCGCGCAGCCGGATGTCCGAGTAGTCGCCCCACTGGAGCTCAAAGGGCCCGCGGCCGTCGTCCCTGTTGGAGGCAAACACGGACCACTTCTTGCCATTGCCGTCCGCAATGAGCGTCCCGTTGTGGTCGCTGCGCTTGTCCAGGGTCATCACACCGGGACTGAAGGTGATCCCCAGCGAGGAAAGAAAGCCGGCCACGGTCACGTCTGGCTCCCCCTGCGGGAACATGCCCTCCAGATGGATGATGCTGCCACCGCTGGTGCCGGTGGTACGCAGGTGAGCCTTGGGGTATTGGATCGATTCGAGGTCGTAGTCGGTGGCGTCGAAGCTCAACTGGACGCCATCGATGAAGATCGCGAAGGCGGCGTGTTCGTGGGCGGGTTTGCCCTCGCCTTCCGAGCCGCGGCCGTCGTCCACGTACTTGCCTCCTGTGGCTTCGATCCTGGCGATGGCCACCTGGCTCAACATTGCACTAGTAGCGTAGACCACCCAGTGCGGGTGCTCGGCCAGCACGCGCGTCATCGGGTCGGTGCCGAGACTGGGGTCCGCCGGCCGGAGGTACATGCTCAGGATCGCATCACTGGCCTTGGAGACCTGCGCGAAGGCGGGTTGGTCCTTGGCGGCGGCCATGGCGGCCGGACTGTCCGTCCGCCAGCTACCCAGAACCGCCTGTTCCCGCGCCATGGGGTGGTCCGATCCGTCGGCTACCCTGGATGCACGGCCATCGCCGTCCACCGCCACCAGGAGGAAGGCGTTGCCGGAGCGGTAGCCCACCAGCCAGACCGGCGCACGGCCGTCTCCGACCACCGGGTCGTCCGGAGGTGCGCCACCGACCCCCTTCTGGCCGGCAATGGTGGTGTTGAAGGAGCGCTCTTCCCCCTGCGCGCCCACCAGTTGTGCGTCCTCGCGCCAGGCCTGCGCCACCGGGCCGGCCTTCTCGATGGCCGTGCTGGCCGTCAGGCCTTCCTTGTTCATGACTTCCAGTGGATCGGCGGCGTCTGTCCCCTTGGAACCCGATCCGAAGCAGCCGGCCATCACTGTCGACACCAGGAGGAGGGCAACGAGGGCCCCAGGGTGGACGCGCATGCGCGTCGATGCAAGGTGGCCGCTGAAAGAGTTTCGCGCTGGCACGTGTTCCTGGTCCTGGCCGGCGCCGGCAGGGCCGCCGCGCCTCCGCCAGCTACGGAAAACCATCATAAAGGGCAAAACGAATAGGCCGCAGCCCAATCGAACTAGGTGGTTGACTTGGGTTTGGCAGCTTTGGGGTTAGTCCCCCCAGGCTACCGGAGTTGGTTTGCTTGATTGCTGGAAATTTGGCGCGCCTCCGCGGCGTGCGCATGCTTGCTATCCTGGCCGTCGTGGTCATGGTCTCGCCGATGCCTTTCCTGGCACCGATCGGCGATGCCGTCGCCGAGCCGATGCCCGTGGAGGAATACACGGTTGCGTCGCTAACCGACGAGGACCGCGAGGCGTTCGTAGCGCACTACATGGACGTGTTCGTCCACAAGACCTCGGACTTTGAGCAAACCCCGGGGACCTATCCTGACTACGAGCCGGCCCTGCGCATGTCGCTGGTCGAGGACATCAT
Source organism: Thermoplasmatota archaeon (assembly GCA_041600695.1). Lineage (GTDB taxonomy): Archaea > Thermoplasmatota > E2 > JACPAO01 > JAHFTW01 > JBFJVP01. The sequence goes on from JBFIJP010000025.1 coordinate 8,736, forward strand.
CCAGAGGATGAAGGACGATCCCCAGTACGCACCCAAGCTTGCCCCCGTGAACGCGGGCCCGGCCCTCGGCATGTCCAGCCCCGAGGACCCGCTCGTTGACCAAGACGGCAATCCGGTGACGCAGGAGCGCGTGGATGACATCTACGCCAATTTCCTCTACGGGCTCATTTTCGACCGCGAGAAGTTCTTCGACCACATCCAGCAGGTGGCTTCGAAGACCATGGCGCCCGAGAACGCCACCGAACCCGAGCCCAGCCCGGACAACGGCTACTCGGAGCAAGACAACGCCATCCGGCAGGCCATCGCCGCCCAGCCCATGGATCAGTGGGACAACCTGAACACCCAGGCCATCATGCCGGAGGAGTTCGTCCCGTACGCTGCCGTGCCCCTGGAAGAGGTCGGTGTGCCGGCCGCGGGCGTCGATGTGCCCCAAGTCCCCGCTCCGGTGGAGATCCCGCCGATCGAGATGCCGGAGATCGCCATCCCGCAGGTGCCCACCGAGTTGGACCTCCCCGTGCCTGTCTTCGCCACCTCGTCCAACGTGGATGTGGCGCTGCCGCCCGGCCCGATTGATGTGGTTGGCTTGGCTGCCCCCGATGCTCCGGTGGCCCCCGCGGCCCCGGCGCTGCCGGAGAACCCCCCCGCGCCGGCGGTCCCCGATGTGGTCGCCCCGGTGCCCGACGTGCCCGCTCCTGATGTCGCGGAAGTCATGCCCGACCTGCCCCTTGAGGTGGAACGCCCGGGCGACGCCCTGCGCCCCCAGATCACGGTCGAGCCGCCCGCAGTGCAGCCTGCCCCGCTCCCCGCCGCACCCGAGCCGCCCACGGCCCGCCAAGTCGTGATGCCGGCGGCCGAAGCCGTTTCCGGGCCCGAGATGCCCAACGCCCACGGCGTCATCTCCGCTGTATCCATTGATCCCCTGGATGCTCCGGCCACGGCGCCGGCGCCATCCAACCTGCCGGGCGCCGTCGACCAGAGCCCGCTCTCCGTGGTTCCGGCCGCCGAGTGGCTGAACCCGGGCACGGCCCTGGATTTGCCGAGCCTGCTCGACTTCCTCTCCGACCTGACCAACCTGGCCGATGACACGCTGTACGAGTTGCTCGGGCTGCTTGGCGAAAGCCTGCAGTTCCCCGACGAGATTCGCGGCCCCCTGTCCGAGTTCGAACATGTGGCGGGCCCCATCGCGGAAATGGACCAGCAGATCGTCCTCTTCGACAGCTTCATCGACCGGTTGCTTGCGCCGCCTTCGATCGCCGACGCCGTGCCCCTTCCCGCCGAAGTCGGCAGCCTGGTTGACGAACTCACCGCCGCCGGCGCCCAACTTCAGTTCGCTGGCACCGTCAACGGCCAGCGCTTCAACGGAACCTGGCTGGCGCCCATCCCCATCGACGTGAATGGCGACTCCGTGCCGGACCTCGTGGTCCAGATGTCGCTCCAGCCCGGCGTGGACGGCACGATCATCAGCGATGTGGCTGGGGGCGCGGCCCCCGTGCAGCCCCGGCTGCTGGTCCAGCGCGTCAACGGCTTCGTGGACGCCGCATCCGGACTGGATGTCGTGGCGGGCCTGTTGGAAGAACTGGCCGCCATTCCCGACAGCGTCGGAGAACTTCCCCCCGAAGTGCCCATCACGCAGCAGCAGCTGATCATCGCGGGTGTTGCCACCCAGAAGCTGATGGATACCTTCGAGGAGGCCCGTGAACCCGTTCCGGACGCCGCCGCCTTCGCGTACCATCTCACCATTGCCTTCCGCATGCCCGGTGCGGGCGACCTGGTCGTCCACGACGTGACCATTGAGGGCGGCGCAGACGTGCTGGATGTGCTCGTCAAGGATGTCGGCCCCACCGTTGAGGTGGCCACTGCTGGCGCCACCGGCGCCTTCGCCATGGCTACGGCCGTCCTGCACGACGAAACCGTCGAGGGCGATGTGGCCAGCGTCACGATCCAGGGACAGCCCCCGCTCCACATTGAGGTGGCCGGACAGGTCGCCGTCGGCGCCGGAACGTCCTCGCTGGAGGTGCGCCCTGCGGCTCCCTACAACCTACAGGTCAGCGCCCAGCGCATGAACCCCACCGCGGGCCTGGCCCTGACAGCGTCCAGCGTTTCCCTGCCCACGCTCACGGCAACGACCCGTGGCGACGCGGTCGAACTCACCACGACTGCCGGTGCGGCCCTTGCGCTCGCCCACCAGTTGTACGGTGCCGACCGCAGCAGCTTCGATCACCACGGCCTGCTCATCGAGAATGCACCCGCACGCCTGACGGCCACTCTCACCGAGGGAGCGATCGAACTCTCCACCTCCGCACGTGGCAGCACGGTGACGGCCGTGGCCGGTCTCGTGCAGGACGGTGGCTACGGCCATGCTACCTGGACATCCGTGGAAGGGGCCGGCCGCTGGTTCAACGTGGCCGCCGGCCAGGGACTCGAATTCAGCAACGACATTGCCCCGCGCGAGGTTCGCGCCGTCGTGGCCCGCACGGGCGCCGCCATGAACGCCGGTGCTCCCGTGTCCGGCTTCCAGCTCAGCGACGAACTCATGGCCTTCGCCCTGCCCGGCGTGCGCACGGCAAGCGTCCTGCCCGGCGAGGATGGCGGCTTCATGATCTCCACCTCGTCCTCGGTCTCCCGGCCTTTCGTGCTCGACTACGAGCACCAGACCCCACACGGCCTTGAGTACGAGCGCTTCAGTTTCTCCAGTGTGCCCACGGCGCTGTCCATTGAGATCAGTCCCGAGAGCATTAACATCGGCGGCTCCGAGGAAGTCGGCCAAGTGGTCGGTGACATGGAGCGGCCCCTGGACGGCAGTGATGCGCCCCCAACGCACACCGCCCTCGTTCTGTCCAAGCTCAATGGCACCGCTTCGGTTGCCATGAGTGAAGCCAACGTGAACCTGATGGCCAACGGTGGCCTCGCCGACGGCGCCGTGCTGGCGTCCAACATCGTCGACGATGCTGGCGAGCACGAGTTCATGGCCATCGACGGCAACCACATGCTGGCTGACGTGGAAGGCACCGCCCGACAACACTCGGCCCAGGTTTCAGGAATGACCAGTCTGGGCGACGGTGTCGGCGGCATCATCAGCGGCCTGGCCGGAGGAACCGGAGGCATCGACCTCAACATGGGCATGAAGGGCCCCCTCTGCTGGAGCTTCGGCAAGGAGGCCAACGTGCTGCGCTTCTGCATCAGCAACGTGCCCGACCATATCGGCGTGGACTTTGCCCTGGTTCCCCACCCGCACATCACCTACGAGGCCAGTGAGGTGATCCATAACATCTCGCTCCAGTTGATCGCGCCCGCCGTGGACATTCTCCTGTACATTGCCGAGATTCCCGAGCTCATCACGCTCGAGTTCACCCGCGACGGCGCCGACCTGATCATGAGCGACCACCTAGGCGCCCTGGGAATGGTGGCCAAGCTGCGCGACACGACCATCGCCGCCGGCATTGAGGATATCCCTGAGACGGTGAGCATGGTGTGGGGCGAAACCGGCATGGGCTTTACCTTCCCCGAAGGCGACGCCATCGGTCGCATCTACGCCAGCATTTCGCGCCCCGGTCTGTCATTCTTCACGGAGATTCTGCACCTGCCCTCCGTCTTCGTATCGTGGGGCAGCAACCACATGAGCGTTGACCTTGGAGGCGACCGCATTGGGTCCGCCATCCTGCAACTGATCCTCAATCCAGCAGACGCGCCCAGCGCGGCGCTGCAATTGCTGTTTGAGGCGCACGGCATACCTGGCCTGGGAGCGACCTGGCTTGGCGATGCCGGCACTTTCACCACCGACGGCGTGCTGGATCTGCTGAAGCTTCAGCTGATCCAGGGCATAGCCGACGATCCCAACCTGAGTCTTCTCTTCCAGATCGAAGATGTGCCGCGTATCGAGCGCGCCGCTTGGACCGCCGAGACGTTCGATCTCGATCTGGGCAACGACCGCATTGGTCGGGTGTTCTTCCAGTTCCTCGCCGGCGACTTGACCCTGTATCTGGAGGCCCTTGGTGTCCCCGGGCTGCACCTGGCCTGGGGAACCGTGGGAGGATCGATGAGCACCGACGGACCCCTGGATCGCATCGAGGCGTTCTTCCGCAAGGGAATCAAGGCGCCCATGATCCAGGTGATCCTGCGGATTACTGATGTTCCGCAGTTGCGCCAGGCGACTTGGGGCGCAGGCATCTCCTTCGAGTTCGAGGACGGCGGCCGGATTGGCCAGATCTTCTTCGAGTTCCTGTCCGACCAGGTGGACGACGCCAACGACATCCTGTTCCAGTTGAATGCGACGGGCCTGCCGGGCTTCAGCCTCAACCCGGACACCCGCACGTTTGCCACCGATGATCGCATTGAGTTCATCGGACTGTTCCTGCGCCTGGGTCCCGAGGCGGCGCCGCCCCTCCTGATGAGCTTCGAGATCGAGGGTGTGCCCAAGATCGCCGGCCTCTCGTGGGCGGACGGCTTTGATCTGAACTTCGATCCCATCACGGACCGCATCGAGCGCATCGAGTTCCTGTTCCTGAGCGACGCTCCAGGTACCGCGTCGGACCTCTACGTCCACTTGCTGGCCCTGGGGGTCCCCGGTTTGCTCATGGACACCGCCAACGGTGTCTTGGCCAGCGACGCCGTGCTGGACGAACTCACCATCGACTTCCGCGTGGGAGCCATCATGGCTCCCACCATCCTGATGACCTTCACGCTGGAAGGCGTGCCCGCCATGCGGGCTGGCGCGTTCGGTGAGCAAGGCTTCGGGCTTCACTTCACGCCCGCTGATGCGCAAATCGAGCGCATTGCGTTCCTGTTCCAGGTGGAGCAGGCGGCGGCCGTGCCCCAACAACTGCAGATCTACCTGGAAGCCAACGGTTTCCCCGGCATCGCCCTCGGCCTGGTCGGTGGCGGGACCCTCGAAACCGACGCTGCCCTGGATCGGCTGATCGCCCACTTCCACACCGGCGACTTGGGAGCTCCCCTTGTGGAGCTGAACTTCCTCGTCGAGGACATGCCTCGTATCACGGGCGGCAACTGGGGTGAGGACCAGTTCGAACTCGGCCTCGATGGCCGCATCGGCGAAATCCTGCTCGAGTTCAACCTCGATCTGCCCGACGCGCCGGACGTGTACCTGTTCCTGAATGCCCTGGGTGTGCCTGGCTTCTCTGTCGCCTGGCCTGATGGCAACGGTGCCATCAGCACCAACGGCGTCCTGGACGAACTGACCCTGCTGGGCATCATCGGCGCCCGCAGCGGCTTCGATCTTGTTGGCGAAGGCATCTACGCCCGCTTCACCGTGACCGATGTGCCCCGTATCATCAGTGGTACCTGGGGCGACGACAACCTCATGCTCGACATGGACGGCCGCATCGGCCAGATCCTGGTCGAGTTCAACCTGGACCTGCCGGGTGGTGCTTCTGACCTGTACATGCTGCTCGACTCGAGGGGTATCCCCGGCATTGAGGCCCGCTGGCCCGCCGGCGCTGGCACCATCAGCACGGCCGGCCAGTTGGACGAACTGACGTTGATCGCCGTGGCCGGCCCCCGCAACGGCTACAAGCTGGCTGGGGAGGGTATCTCGGTTCGCTTCAGTCTCCTGGGTGTCCCCGCCATCACGGGCGGCGAATTCCGCGATGACTCGTTTGCCCTGCCGATGGCCGGACGCATCGAGGAGATCATCCTGGAACTCGTCGTGGACCAAACCGGAGTCGCCTCCGACGTCTACCTTCTGTTCAACTCGAAGGGTGTGCCCGGTATCGATGTCCGCTGGCCAAACGGCGTTGGCACAGTCAGCACCCACGGTACGCTGGATCTCCTGACGCTGGTCGCTGTGGTTGGTCCCCGGGCCGGCACCCAACTGACCGGTGAGGGCCTGTCGGTTCTCTTCACGGCCGAAGGCGTGCCCGCCATCACGGGCGGCGAATTCCGTGACGACTCGTTTGCCTTGCCGATGGCTGGGCGCATCAACAAGATCACGTTGCTGCTGAACATGGACCTTGCCGGCACCGCGTCGGACGTGTACCTGTTCTTCGGCGCCAACGGTGTGCCCGGTATCGATGTCCGCTGGCCCGACGGTCAGGGAACCATCAGCACCACCGGCACGCTGGATGTCATCCAACTGATCGGCATCGTCGGACCCCGCGTCGACCAGACACTCACCGGCGACGGAATTTCCATCAAATTCCTCGCCAGCGGGATTCCCGCCATCACCGGCGGCCAGTTCCGTGATGACTCGTTCTCCCTGCCCCTGGACGGCCGCATCGAGCACATCGCGCTCGAACTGATCCTGGATCTGGCCGGACAGGCTTCGGATGTCTACCTGCTGGCCAGCGCCGACGGCGTTCCCGGCATCGATGTCCGCTGGCCCGATGGTGTCGGAACCATCAGCACCAGCGGGCCGCTCGACCTCCTGACGCTAGTCGGAATTGTCGGTCCGCGCGAAGGCACCCGACTCGTCGGTGAGGGCATCTCGATCACGTTCCTCACCCGGGGCGTGCCCGCCATCACGGGCGGCGAGTTCCGCTCGGACGCTCTGACTCTGGGATTGGACGGCCGGATCGAACAAATCACGGCCGAACTGATCGTGGACCTGCCGGAGACCGCTTCCGACGTGTACCTTCTGTTCAACTCCGAAGGTGTCCCCGGCGTGGCGGCCGCGTGGCCCGACGGTGTTGGAACCATCACCACCGACGGTCGCCTGGATCTGCTTGAACTCCTGGCGATTCTGGGTCCCCGCAGTGGGCTCGCCCTCAGCGGCGACGGCCTCTCGGTGCGCTTCAGTGCATCGGGGATTCCCGCCATCACGGGCGGCGAGTTCGGCAACGAGGTCTTCGCGCTGCCCATGGTTGGCCAGATCGAGCAGATCCTGGTTGAGTTCATCCTCAACCAGGCCGATGACGCTGGAGACGCCTACCTCTTGCTCAGGGCCGAGGGAATTCCGGGCATCGATGTCCGCTGGCCCGGCGGCGAGGGAACCTTCGCGACGACCGACACCCTGGACCTGCTCACCCTGGTGGCCATCCTGGGTCCCCGCAACGGCATCAACCTCGCCGGCAATGGCATCTCGGCCAAGTTCATCCTGCAAGGTGTTCCCGCCATCAGCGACGGCCGTTTCGGAGGCGACATCTTCTCTCTTGGCCTGGACGGCCAAATTGAGAGAATCGCCGTCGAGTTCATCCTAAACCAGGCGGACGATGCCCTCGATGCTTACCTGCTGTTCAATTCGGAGGGCGTGCCTGGCATCACCGTAACCTGGCCGGACGGCCAGGGAACCGTGAGCACCCACGGCACGCTCGATCTGCTCAGTCTGGTCGCAATCCTGGGCCCCCGCAACGGGCTGAATCTGGCTGGCGAAGGCTTCTCGGCAAAATTCATCGCCAAGAGTATTCCTGCCATCACCGGCGGCGAATTCGGCGGCAATGTTTTCGCGCTCCCCATGGTGGACCGAATCGAGGAGATTTCGCTTGAGTTCATCCTCGATCTGGCCGGCAATGCCAACGACGCCTACGTGGTCCTGAATGCACTTGGAATCCCTGGCCTCGATGTCCGCTGGCCTGAGGGCATCGGCACCATCAGCACCACCGGCACGCTCGACGAATTGAGCATGGCGGCGGTCCTTGGGCCCCGCAGCGGGACCACCCTGACGGGCAACGGCTTCTCGGCCAAGTTCGTCGTCCGGTCCGTCCCCGCCATCACCGGCGGCGAATTCGGCGGCGATGTTTTCGCGCTCCCCATGGTGGATCGCATCGAGGAAATCATCGTTGAATTCATCCTCAACCAGGCCAATGACGCGGGCGATGCCTACGCGCTGTTCAATGCCAAGGGCGTGCCGGGCATCGATGTCCGGTGGCCCGCTGGCCAAGGGACGCTCAGCACGACTGGTGTGCTCGACGAAATGAGCCTCGTGGCGATTCTTGGCCCCCGCAGCGGCACAACGCTGGTGGGCGAAGGAATGTCGGCGACCTTCATTGCCAGGGGAATTCCTGCCATCACGGGCGGTCAATTCGGTGACGAAATCTTCGCCGCGCCGATGGTGGGCCAAATCGAGCAGATCACGCTCCAGATCATCTTCGACCAGGCGGGCGTGGACTCTGATGTGTTCGCCCTGTTCGATGCTCGCGGGGTTCCCGGCATCGATGTCCGGTGGCCCGGTGGCGAAGCTACCATGAGCACCACGGACACCCTGGATCTGCTGAACCTGGTCCTGCTCGTGGGCGAACGCCGCGACCTTGATCTGATCGGTGAGGGTCTCTCGGTGAAATTCGTCATCGAAGGGGTTCCCGCGATCACGGGCGGCCAATTCGGCGGCGATATTTTCAAGCTCGGACTCAACGGCCAAATCCGCCGGATTTCGCTGGAATTGATTCTTGACTTGGTGGGCGTGGCCAATGACGGCTACGTCCTCCTCAACGCCCTCGGGATTCCCGGCATCGATGTTCGATGGCCCGGTGGCGTGGGTACCATCAGCACCACTGGGCAACTCGATGAGTTGAGCCTGGCGGCGATTCTTGGTCCGCGCAGCGGAACCGATCTGGTCGGTGAGGGTTTCTCCGCGAAATTCCTCGTCAAGGCGGTTCCGGCGATCACCGGCGGTGAGTTCGGTGGTGAGGTGTTCGCGCTTCCCATGACCGACCGCATCGAGGAGATTGCCGTTGAGGTGATCATTGATGCCGCCGTCGACGCAGCCGATGCCTACGCCCTGTTCAATTCGAAGGGTGTCCCCGGAATCGACGTGCGCTGGCCCAGTGGTCAGGGTACGCTCAGCACCTCTGGCCAGCTGGACGAATTGAGCCTGGTCGCCATTCTTGGCCCCCGCAGCGGCACGACGCTGGTGGGTGAGGGCATGTCTGCCACGTTTGTTGCCCGGGCCATCCCGGCGATCACGGGCGGTTCCTTCTCGGACACGTCCTTCACGCTGGGCATGGCTGGCCGCATTGAGCAGATCACCCTGCAGTTCATCTATGACCAGGCAGGCACCGCGATGGATGTGTTTGCCCTGTTCGATTCCCGGGGCGTTCCCGGAATCGATCTCTCCTGGGCCGGCGGCGGGTCGATCACGACCACGGGGCCGCTGGACCTGCTTAGCCTGGTGGCCATCGTGGGTCCCCGCAGCGGCACCACGCTGACGGGCGAGGGCTTGTCGATCCACTTCTCGGTCACCGACCTGCCCCGTGTGCGGGCTGGGTCGTTTGGCAAGGACAGCCTGGACTTGGACCTGGACGGTCGCATTGGTGAGATCCTGCTCCAGTTCATCCTGGACCAGAGTGGGGTGGCCAACGATGCGTTCATCCTGTTCAACTCCAAGGGAGTTCCCGGAATCACGGTGAGCTGGCCCGGCGGCGTCGGGTCGATCAGCACGGCAGGCACACTGGATCTGCTGGATCTGCTGGCTATTGTTGGTCCCCGCGACGGTTTGGCACTCAATGGCGAGGGCTTGTCGGCGCGCTTCACCGCGGTTGGTGTTCCAGCCATTCGGACCGGTTCCTTTGGTGGGGACGCGTTTGCCCTGGACCTTGCGGGCCAAATCACGTCGATCACACTGGAGTTCATCCTGAACCTGCAGGGTACGGCCAACGACGCCTACATTCTGTTCAACTCGGAGGGTGTGCCCGGCATCAGTGTCAGTTGGCCTGGTGGCGTGGGTTCGCTCAGTACGACCGATACGCTGGACCTCCTGAGTCTGGTCGCCATTGTCGGACCCCGCAACGGCCTGGATCTTGTCGGCAATGGTTTGTCGGCCAAGTTCGTGGCTCAGGGTATCCCGGCGATTTCCGGCGGCAGCTTCGGCGCCGACGCGTTCAACTTGGGTCTCAATGGGCGAATCACGTCCATTGCGCTGGAGTTCATCCTGAACATGGCGGAC
>JBFIJP010000026.1:0-18446 GCA_041600695.1 Thermoplasmatota archaeon
GGCGCCAAGGACCCCAACCAATTGGTGATTCGTGCCAACCAGGGTGACTGCGTGGATGTTCTCCTGACAAGCCAATTGCACGAGGAAGAGGGAGGCCAAAGCAAGGCCAACATCCACATTCACCTGGTTCAGTTCGATGTGCAAGGCAGCGACGGCGTGATCACGGGCCACAATTACGAACAATCCATCCGACCCGCCACAACCACGGGGACAGCCCTCGCCGCGCCGGCCGCCATCGGAGATACCGCCATCACGGTCACCGACCCTAGCCAGCTTCGCGTGGGAACCACAATCGGAGTCGGGCTCACGGAAGCCCACGTGGAAATACGCGAGGTCGCCACCATCACGGATCAGATTGTCACGTTCAACGAACCCCTCACGCAAGCCCACGGCGCCAACGAACGAGTTGGACCCGAGTTCGTCCGTTATCGATGGTTCGCCGATGTCGAATTGGGGATTGTCTATTTCCACGATCATGTCGACGGCCTTGAATCGTGGCGCCACGGCCTCTACGGGGCGCTGATCGTCGAACCCAAGGGCAGCCAGTGGCTGCACCCGGAAACCGGCGAACCCATCGACGAAGGCCCCGAGGCGGACATCGTGGGCAGCCTCAACTGCCGCGACTTCCGTGAATTCGTGGCCCAAATACAGGACCGCAGCGCCGCCATGGAGGACGCCCAGGGAGCCCTTCGTGATCTGGCGAGTATCAATTTGCGCAGCGAACCCTTTGACCGCCGGCCAACGGGCAATCCGCTCGACCCCGTCAACGGCGACGCGGCCACCAAGTGGCGTGCCTACCCCGGCGACGATGTGCGCGTGCGTCTGCTCTACGGAGCCAACTCGATGAGCAAGGCCGTCGGAACATTCGCCATTACCGGACACCGCTTCCCGTACGAGCAATACATGCCGGGAAGCCGCACGATGGATGCGCTGAGTTTTGGTATCAGCGCTCAGCACAACCTGCTTCTGGAATGCGGCGCGGGCGGATGCGCGCGCTTGCCCGGTGACTACCTGGCCTACATGACCCAGCCCGAAATGTTCGAGCGGGGCGCATGGGGCGTTCTCCAGGTGCACGACCAGCCCGTGGCCGACCTGCAACCGCTTCCGGATTCGGGTTACGGTTCACCCGGAACGCTGCCAACAGGCCCTGTGCGGCATTACGACGTGGTTGCCACCCAAACCGACGTTCTTCTCAACGAACGATTCGACTTGATGCAACCGATGCGCATCTTTGCGTTGGCGCACCAGGTTGACATGATCGAGACCGGCGACCAGCGGCCCCAGCCGCTGGTCTTGCGGGCCAGCCCCGGCGAAGTCATCGAGGTAACCCTCACGAACCAATTAGACCAGCCTGTGAGCCTCAGCCCATCCATGGTTCTCGTGGAGCCCGGGGCCGACGGCATCCCGGTGGATGGAGAGTCCATGGTGGCTCCCGGCGAGAGCCGAACCTACCGATGGTTTGCCGACCGCGAGTTGGGGGTCACGTACCTGACCAGCTTCGGGGACCCGGCGCGGGACGCCATCAACGGATTATACGGGGCCTTGGTCATTGAGCCGGAGGGCGCAACGTTTGAACCGGCCACGGGCATGAGCGCAAATCTGGTTCTGGCCGACGGAACCCCCGTGCGCGAGCATGTTATCATGTACGCCAGCGACGACCCGGCCTTCGAGGCCAGCGTCATGCCTTACACCATCGATGTACAAGGGCCCGTGTCGGTGAATTACAGGACCGAGCCATTGGCGCAGCGACTGGGAGGCACCTTCGGCCCCTTCACGGCTGGCGGGGACGAAGTCGGCGGCCTGGGCTTCCATACCTGCCAGCTCAACAATGATTCTTGCAGCCAGAGCCTCGCCGCAGGGCGCGAGATTCGCCAGGAAATTCGCAACCCGCTGGTTCACATGTCCTACAACGAGGAGGCCTTCGGCGTGCTGGAAACCCCCGTACTTGATGCCAGGCAGGGCGAACTCCTGGTGATTCGGGCGGTGGGCGCCGCTGGAGACCAATTGCAGGTCCAGAGTCTGACCGGCCACACCTGGAAGGTGGACCGGGATGCGGAAGGCAGCAACGTGGTCGACGCCTACACCATCGGCCCCCGCGAAGTATCCAACGCCTGGACGGTAGCGGGCCCCGGCGGAGCCGGCGACTACGTGTACGGCAGCGGTCGCCTCGCGTTCCTCGAGAAAGGCGGATGGGGCATTCTCCGCGTGGAATAGCCCAGCAAACCCACGAAATCCGCGTGCGCCCGGGATCAGGACCGGACGGTTACGACCGCCTGTCCGTCCTGGGCGTGCACCGAGATAACGTGATCCAGCTCCTGCAAGTCCTCCAGGTGCGTCACCGCGACCACTTGGCTGTACAGGTTCGTCAACTCCTCCAGCGTTCCAGCTACCAGTTCGCGGCGCTCTGCGTCGAGGCTGCCAAACACTTCGTCGAGAGCCAGGAAGCGCAACTCCGCGCCACCGGCACGCTGGGCCAACAGGCGGCTCACAGCTAGCCGAAGTGCCAGGTGCACCACATCCGCCTCGCCACCGCTGAAGCGCTCCAGGGGATACGCCACACCGCCCTCCGCCACCGTGATGCTGTAATGCTCGTCCAGCACGATTTCCGTGTAGCGACCGCCGGTGAACCGGGCCAGCAGTCGGCTCGCTTCGCCAGCAATCGCCGGCCCAACGCGGCTCACCAGATGCACCTTGAAGTTGTCCAGAAGACCGCCGCCACGGGCACCGGCGAGGGCCGCCCAGTACCGGGCTTCTTCCTGGAGCGATGCCAGCTTCTTGCGGCGCTCCTGTTCATCGGCCCGGCGGCGCAAAGCGTCTTCCAGGACCCGTTCTGCCAGCCGGATTTCCCCTTTTGCGGCGATGAGTGCCCCTTCCGCCCGGCGCTCGGCCTCGGCTGCACCGGCGTGTGCGCGGCGAGTGGTCTCCAGTTCGTCCCCCGGGTCAGGCAGCGCCTCCAGGGCCTCCGCTGCCTTGGCCAGCGTCCGCGTCGCGCCAGCTTCGGCTGCTTCAGCTTGGTTCAGTTCCTCCACCAGAGCCGGCACCCGCTCGGCACGCGCTCGGGCTTGTAGCCATTCGTCTCTGGATCTTTCCGCTTGCGCGACGGCCTGCCGCAACGGTTCCAGGGGAACCACCGGCCCCGCCTCGGGGATCATTCTCGCGATAGCGGCCTCATGGCGGCGCCTGGCTTCCGCCAACTGCTCGCCAAGCGATCTCCGTCTCACCTCCGCCGCTTCCGCATCCCGCGCCTGCCCGTCCAGCCTCACCACGGCTGCCGTCGCCGCTTGCGCCGCGGCTTGCGCGGCCGCCACGGCCCCGGCCAGTTCTGTCACCTTGGCTAGGGCAGCACGCCGGGCCTCCTCGGTTGTGCCCACCAGCCGCGGAAGGTGGTCGGCCAGCGGCCGTTCACAGGTCGGGCAGGGAGCACTTTCCCCCAAGTGGCCCAGGTTGGCCAGCCGACCCTCAAGAGCCTCAAGATTGTGCCTGGCAACGGCGAGGGCTCCTTCCAGGCGGGTCACGCGCGCCGCCGTTTCTGCGGCAGCGCGTCGGGCTTCAGCGACATCGGCATCATCGGGGGGCGCGTGCGCAGGGGCCTTGGCCAGACGGCTCTCCAGGCTGCGGACCGCCTCTTCCTCTGAGGCCACCGCGGCCATCGTGCGTTCCCGCTCGGCGGCCAACCTTGCGTGCTGCTCGGCGGCAGTCAGGGCATCTCGCGCCGCCGGCAAGGCATCTGCCGCAGGGGCAAGTGCCTCGGCGGCGCGACCCGCAGCGCGTGATTCCTCCAGGTTGGCAACCACCCGGCGGGTCGCCTCCCGCGCCCGATCCAATCGCTGCACAGCCTCGTGATGGATCCGCTTCGCATCCACATGGGCTCCGGCGCGTCGCTCAACATCCTGCAACCGCCCGGCAGCCACCGCAGCTTCCTGGAGTGCCGCTGCCAGCGCCGCTTCCGCCTCCGCCAGGGCAGCCCTGAAGTGGGTCAGGTTGGCCTGCGCGGAGTGGACCTCCTGCACCAGTGCATCCGCATCGGCCAACGACTCGGCAAGGGCTCGGGCCCCGGCCTCGGCGTCCAGCCGGCGTCGGCGAGCGCGAACAATGGCCCGATCAAGTTCGTCCACGCCCAGCATTTCCAGAATCAGCCGCTTGCGCTCGGTTGGCTTCTGGTCCGCCAGCCGGCTCAGTTCCTTCTGCCGCGCCACCACGGTGGTGAAGAAGCCGTCGGCGTTGAGGCCCAGCCGCTTCTCCAGATGGCGCGTAACGGCGTCCGAACTGCCAGCGCCAGGCGGCACCAAGACGACGCCGTCGGCGCTCAGCGAGGCGCTGGGCGTCAGATTGCGGCCCCGCAATTCACGCTCCACCCGAATCGCCTGATTGGCCAAATCAAACTCAAGGACCACGGAAACAGGGTCTGCCGGGGCAGCCCCGTCATGCCGCAGCAAATCCTTGCTGGTGCGCGTCGCGGCGGTTCCAAACAGGGCAAAGCCAATGGCCTCGATGAGACTGGACTTGCCGCTGCCGTTTCGGCCCACCAGGGCGGTGACACCGTCTGCGAACTCGACCACGCTATGGCGGTGTCGACGGTAGTTGCGCAACTCCAGCGTTCGCAGCCTCATGGGGCCTCCAGGAGCGCTTCCTGCACCGAAGGCTCGCCACCCTCCGTCACGTCGTCTACGACGGTCACGCCTTGCAACACATCCCGGGCCATGGCCAGCAGGCGGGCCCGGTCCATGCGCTCGACGGGGTGACTCGCAGCGTAGTCCTCGAATTCCTCCATCAGACCACGGATGTCCGCCGGGCCCTGGACGCGCCGTGCCGAATCCTGCCATTCGAGGCGCAGATCCAGGTGCAGGGCATGGGCTCCGGCATCCTGGAGATCGCGCGTGGCAAAAACGCCGCGCAGGGTGGGGTCCAGGTTTTCCAGGGTGAGGCGAGCGACGGCTCCAACGTCCACCCGCTCCAGTGCCCGGCGGCCGGCCGCCAGGAGCGTCTCCGCATCAAGGCCTCCGGCATCGATGGGCGGCAGATCGACGTAGGGTCGGACCGCCAGCAGCCGGAAATCGACGCTCGGCACGGCGCCAGCCTCCACGCGGACTTCCAGGAAGCCCTTGGCGTCGCCCGATTCGGCCATGCTGACCCGGTCGGGCGCACCGCAGTACCATGCGCGGGACGTGACCTCCTTCACTCCGTGGTAATGACCAAGAGCGACGTAGTCGAACCGGCCATCAAACCAGGACGGCTCCAGGATCAACTCGTTGAACTCGGCGTTTCGAAACGCGGGCAGGCTGTGGATCGCCCCGTGCACCACCAGAATGTTGGCGCCAGGACCACGCTCCAATCCTGCAATGGCGCCGGCCAAGGCGTCGTTGCCAGCGCACTGGGGTACAGCATGGATCGTGGCAGGAGAACCATCGGCGGCCGTGAGCACGATGCGTTCGGCACGGCCCCGGTAAGCCACGTGGACGCCATCGAGGTGCTCGAAGAGTCGAAACGGACTGCCGGTTTCGCGCAGCCGCGGCGTCTCGTGGTTGCCCGCAATAACGACCACGGGGATGCCCGCCCGGGACAAGCGCAGGAACCCCTCCAGGGCGACCGCCAGTGCGCGGTTCGTGGGACGCACACCGTCGAAGAGATCGCCGGCGTGCACGAAAACGTCCGGGCGCTCGGCAACGGCCAAGTCCACCACGGCGTCGAATGCATCGTAGAGGTCCTGCTCGCGCTGGTTGAGTCCATTCGGACCAGTACGGGGATACTGCTGGTGGCCCAGGTGCGAATCGCTGGTGTGGAAGACGTGCAACGTCATCCGTAGAAGCCCTCATCGACGGCCACGGCGGGCGGGCGCTCGGGCAGGCTGGCCTTCAATTCCTCCAGCCGCGTCTCATACAAGTGAGCCTTCAGCGGCAAGGCAAACGGCGCTCCCGGCATGGTCAGCAGCGCCTCGCCCGGCTCCAGCATCTGGATCTCCTTCGTGACCTGGCTAAGGTCTTGCCGGGCGCCGTTGCGGACCCGGTCCCGGTCCGTCGGATCGGCGAGGCCCAGGATGAAGAGCGTGTTGAACTGGCTGAGCAATTCGTCGTTGATTAGCCGCGGCTGCTGCGTCACCGCGCCCAGGCCCACCTTGAACTTGCGCCCCTCGCGGGCGATCTGGGCGAACACATTCTCGCTGCCGCCGCGGGCGTTGAGCACCCGCTGGGCCTCTTCCAGGATCACGCATGCCCCGGGCAGGGCGCGGAACCGGTCCGGGTCCCGATAAGCAGCACGGTAGCTGTTGAGAAGTGCGCGAGCCAGGACGGCCGAGACCAGCAGTTCCTCGCGGGGGTACAGGCCCGACGTGTCCACCAGGGCCACCCGGCCAGCTTCCAAGTGATTCAGGATGGACCGGGTGGTGCTGACCGCTTCGTCGGTGTGGATCGATGGCTGCTGGAGAAGCTGCTCGGCGCGGCGCTTGAGCACGTTGAGGGTCGACTCATGGAATTTGCCTCTCCCAAGCGCACCGTCCAACTCCTCGACAGGAAGAAACGCCAGGTCCATCAGCCAACGCCGGCCAAACCGGTTGGCCACCGCCCAGAGGGCCTCCTCCTGGGCACCGCTGACATGGTAGACGTTGGCAAAATCGGAAACGCCAATCTCCATGGCGGACACCGCCAGATCGTGCACGCGTCCGGCGAAGCCGGCCACGGGCCGGCTGGTGTAGACCGCGAGGCGATCAGGCGCCAGGGGGTGGTGCAGCAACCCTCGCAGGGCGGTCCCGTCGCGGTGCACGTTGCTGCCGCCATCGGCGTATTCGCCATGGGGGTCCAGCACCAGCAGGCCGATCTGGCCGGATTCCAGGCAACTTCCGGCAATGACCTTGAGCAGGTTGCTTTTCCCCATCCCGGTGGTGGCGAAGATGCCCACGTGCTGAGACAGGACCCGGGGCTCCACCCCCAGGCGATCCGGCAGGGGCTCATCGCCGCTGCGCAGGAAGCCCACCTCCAGGTCGCCGCGCCGCGGAGCCAGGAAACCGAAGTCGCCCGCACGCGGCCGACGAATGATGGCAAAATGCGACGGCAGCGTCTTGGGGCGCCGGAAACGGCCGTCAGGCTGAAGGTACCCCAGGGGGGCAGCAACGGCAAGCTTGTACAGCCGCTGGTCGGCATCGAAGAGGTCGATATCCTCGTTCTGGAGCATGGTTCCTGCCACCCGCTCGCCCCAGCGCCCGTCCCTGGCGTCCGCACCGTACAGCAGGTCGGTTACCCGCAGGTAGAAGGGAGCTGCGACACCGGCCGTGCTGTCGGCGATGACGATTTCGCCGAGGTGGACGGGCTCGTTGGGCCCCACCCGGAAATGGATCTCGGTGACCGAATCGCCGGTGATGCGTCCCACCGGCGCGTGGCCGTCGCTCATCAACGATGCTGCCAGCCGGGCCCGACCCTTAAGCCTTGGAGGGGGGCCGGTGAATGGAACACGCCGTGGCCTGTTCGCCGCATTTTGTATCGCCCCGTCGCCTGGAGGCGTTGCAACACTGCCCAATATCGCCGTCCGGCGAGCCCACCGGACGCGCTGGGTAACGTCTAAGCAAGCTACGCGGCTTCACCCGCAGGTGGTCGAAATGCGCATACTGGTCGTTCTGACACTAACGCCCCTCTTGATGGCGAGTCTGGCTCCCATCCAGGCCGGCCTGGTGCCCGATGTCGTCGAGCCGGTTTTGGCCTCCGAGCCCCTGGCCCGCGGCGGCGTCGCCATCACGGGAACGCAGGATCTCGGCACGCCCCAGGCCAAGGTCGTGGACGGCGATCTCTCCGACTGGGTCGGAGCGTCCACGCGCATCGGCGGCACCGCGGTGTACAGCCGGGGCGAATACGTCTACCAGGACTACCTCTTCGACGACGCCGGGGCGGACGACGGCCGTGATGCCGCTCGGCTGGCGGCGCTGGAACCCGTCGTCACCGCCGAAGAGCGCCTGTTCCGCCTCGAAAGCCTGTCCCAGGCCCTGGGTGTCCAGTTTGACGCTGGACCCGCCGACCCGACGGGAGGCACCCTCGTGGCCCGCGAGTGGTACGGGGACGCCCGACTGCCCGAAGGGGCGCGGGGCGCCGCCGATCTGGCCGAAGTGCGTGTAGCCGCCGACCAAGACTCGGTTTTCCTGCTGGCCCGCTTCGTATCCATGACGGACGCACACGAACCGGCGATCCTCCTTCTGGCGGACACCGTGCCCAGCGATGACCTGTACTGGGTGCCTTTTGGAGCGACCCTGGAGACGACGGCGGAATGGGCCTTCCTGATTACGCCGGACGAAATCCGGCCCTTCTACCTGGTGGGCGACCACCCGGTGAGCCTGCCTGCCACGGCGGTCGCCACCGACGCATCCGGATTCACCAACGCGGTGGAGTTCTCCCTCCCGCGGGATCTGCTGGCCCCTGAGGGTCACCTTCGGCTCGGGGTCGCGGCCGGCCTGTCCTCGCCCGCCGGCCTCGTGCCCGTGGCAACCGGCGATGGCTGGTCCAACCTGCTGAATGTGGCTTTCCGACAGGAGCCTGTTTGGCTGTGGAGTGACCAGGCCCAGGCGCTGGCTCTCCACGGCGGCAACATCGATGCCATGCTGGCCGACATCAACCTGGAACATCTGGACTCGGGGGCAAGCGACGCATGGGTTCCCACGCCCGGATACCACGAGCGCGCCATGCTCTCAGACCCGGCGCGGTCCCGGGAAACAGGCCAAAACGGAACCTGGCAGCCGTACGGCCTCTACCTGCCCCCGAATTGGACGCCCGACACCCCGTCACCAGCTTCGTTCTGGCTGCACTGGCGCGGCGGTACCGCGCACCAGGCGGCGGCATGGACCCCCCGGGTCTTCCTGGAGCTGGGAGACAACTTGGACGGCGTCGTTGTCGTCCCGCACGGCCGTGGCACCTCGGGGTGGTACGTGGGCGAAGCCCACCGCGACTTCTGGGAGGTGTATGCGGACCTGCATGACTTCGTCAGCGTGGACGCGGACCGCCGCTATCTGGCAGGTTACTCCATGGGAGGCTACGGCACGTACCTCTTCGGACTTCTGTACCCCGACCGCTTTGCAGGTGGGTTCAGCATTTCGGGGGCCCTCACGCAAGGCGCCTGGCTTGGGTTGGACGACGCCGGCTCCGATGTGGTGGAAGCGGACGGCGATGCCCAACGGCAATTGATTTTCCCCCTGCTGGAGAATGCACGAAACCTGGGCTTGGTCATCCACCACGGAACGGACGACGAACTGGTCCCGGTCAGCGGCGTTGCCCGGGTTTCGGAGCGCCTCATGGACCTTGGATACACCCACCGGACCTACCTCTTCCCTGGCTATGAGCACTATACGCAGGCCGTGGTGGATGAATGGGCCGAGGGTGCCAGATTCCTGAAGGAGCAGGTGCGCAGTCCGGACCCCGGTCGCGTCACGTACGTTCGCGTTCCCGCCCTCGAGGATGCCGTTTCGACGATCAACGCTCCTGCGGGCGCGGAGCCACTTGACCTGGGACGGGCGTACTGGATCGAGGCGATGGAACCTCGTACGACCCACGCCGTGGATACCAGCGTCAGGGCTCGCGCTGATGTGGTCAGCGGGGCCGTGGCGCAGGCAGGCCAGCCCATGCTGGAAGCCGGCGTGGCCGCGCTGGGCCACTCAACCCCGTACGTGATGGCGGGATTACGCGGCGCGGCGGGCTCGGGATCGATTTCCAATTCGTTCACCGCCGATCTTGAAAACGTGGATCGCCTGCGTCTGGACTTGACCCGCATGGGGCTCGACACCACTCGTCCCATCAATGCGGCGGTCACGACCGATGGCCCCGTGCGGCTCGTTCTCGGGGGCACTTGGGCACAACCCACTGTCACCGTCGACGGGCGTCCCGGAACGACCGGCATTGAGGCCGGCGCCGTCGTGGTTGTCCTGCCCCCTGGCGCTGCCCGCCTGGCCATCATACCATAGCCACATCCCCTCCAGGCCCCTTGCCCGGGCGTGGTGCAGGTCACAAGCCTGAAGCAAAACCGGGTGGTACCGCTTGCATGACCTCAACGGCTCAGGCGATGGACGTAGCCGGCGTGCTGGATCATCTGGCCGCCCACGAGGAGGACCATCTGGCGGAATTCATGGAGTTCGTGCGCATCCCGTCGGTGAGCGCGCAGGAGGAACACCGGGGTGATGTCCGGCGTGCTGGCGAATGGCTGAAGGAGCGCCTCCGGCGGGCTGGCCTGGAGAATGTGGGCCTCGTGGAAACCAGCCTGCACCCTTCTGTGGTGGCAGACTGGCTTCACGCGGGGCCCGATGCCCCCACCCTCGTGGTCTACGGCCACTACGACGTGCAGCCCGCGGGGCTGGAGGATGGCTGGCGTTTCGAGCCGTTTGAGCCCCGCGTTGAGGATGGGCGGGTCTGGGGGCGGGGAACCACCGACGACAAGGGCCAGCTCCTGGCGCATGTGTACGCTGCCGAGGCGTGGCTCCAGACGGCGGGCCGATTGCCCGTCAACCTGAAGATGGTGTTCGAGGGGGAGGAGGAACTTGGAAGCCTCCATTTCGACGAAGTGCTCAAGCAGGCGGGCGACCGGTTACGGGGCGACCTGCTCATTGTCAGCGATTCCCCCATGCGAGGCGAGGGGCTGCCGGCGGTCACGTACAGCCTGCGAGGTCTGTGCTACATTCAGGTGGATCTGACGGGCCCCGCTAAGGACCTCCACTCGGGCACGTTCGGCGGCATCGTGTGGAATCCCAACGAGGCATTGGTCCACCTGCTGGCCGGCCTGAAAGACCCCAAGACGGGTCGCATTCTCGTGGAAGGCTTCTACGACGACGTCCTCGAACCCGGCCCGGCTGAGCGGGCGGCGCTGGCCGCCGTTTCCGAGAGCGATGAGGCATTTCTGGCAGGCGCCGGCACTCGTGCCGGCTTCGGCGAAGAGGGCTGGACCAATGCCGAGCGGGTCGGCCTTCGGCCGACCCTGGAAATCAACGGCATCTGGGGTGGCTACACCGGACAGGGCGCCAAGACCGTTATCCCGTCCACGGCCCACGCCAAGATCAGTTGTCGCCTCGTGGCCAACCAGGACCCGGATGCCATTGCGGCGCTGCTGGAGAAACACCTACGCAGCCACGCGCCCAAGGACGTGGATGTACAGGTGCACCACCTGGGCCACGGGCACGGGGTGCGAGCCGACCCGGCCCATCCGCTGGTCGCGGTGATCGCCAAGGCACTGGAGGAGACATGGGGCAATCCGGCGGCCATGATCCCCGAGGGCGGTAGCATTCCAGCCGTGGCGGACATGCAGCGCAAGCTGGGGGCGGTGCCGATCCTGGCCGGCTTCGGTCACAAGGACGAGAACATGCACGCGCCGGAAGAGTCGTACCGGCTGGACAGTTTCTACAAGGGCCGCGAGGCCGCCGCCCGGATGCTGCTGGGGCTCGCCAATGCGTCCCCCGCGGCGCAAGCCTGAAGGTCGGCCCCCGGCTGGGTGACGCGTGACCCTCTCGGGCCCCCCCGCGCCCGCCCAACTGAATGCGGCCCTCGACTACCTGGCATCCAACTGGGACGCACGGGTCGGGGAATTGCAGGAATTCGTGCGCATCCCGTCGGTTAGCGCCCAGGCAGAACACGCGGCGGACGTGCTGCGGGCGGCGCATTGGCTTGTTGCCCGCCTCCAACGGGCCGGCATGGAAAACGTGGATTTGGTGGAGACCAGCACCCATCCAGCGGTGGTGGCAGATTGGCTGCACGCGGGCCCCGACGCGCCCACGTTGTTGTTCTACGGCCATTACGATGTGCAGCCGGCTGCCCTGGCGGATGGCTGGGACCACGATCCCTTCGACGCCCAGGTGCGCAACGGCCGCGTGTGGGGACGTGGCACCACCGACGACAAGGGCCAGATGATGTGCCATGTGCTGGCCGCCGAGGCGTGGCTGGCTGCCTGTGGCGGGCTGCCGGTCAACGTCAAGATGGTTTTCGAGGGGGAAGAGGAGATTGGCAGCCGCAACTTCGGGGAGGTGCTGGATCAGGCGGCAGACCGCTTGCGGGCAGACCTGCTGATTGTGTCCGACAATCCCATGCCGGCGGAAGACCAGCCGGCCCTCACGCTCAGCCTGCGCGGCCTGGCCAAGATCCAGGTTGATGTCCAGGGGCCGAACGCCGATCTGCATTCGGGCGCCTACGGCGGCGTGGTTCGTAACCCGCTGGAGGCCTTGGCTCAAATGCTGGCCTCCCTCAAGGACCCCGCTACGGGGAGAATCCTCGTGGAGGGCTTCTATGACGATGTGGCCGAGCCGAGCCCCGAGCGGCGGGCCCGCATGGCTGGCCTGGGCGAGGCCGACGAAGCGTACCAGCGCACGCTCGATGTCGATGCTGCCTTCGGCGAGGAGGGCTGGAGCAATCTGGAGCGTATCGGCGTCCGGCCAACGCTCGACATCAACGGCATGTGGGGTGGCTACCGCGGCGAGGGCTCCAAGACCATCATCCCCGCCAGCGCGCACGCCAAGATCAGTTGCCGGCTGGTGGCCAACCAGAATGGACACCAGATCGCCGAACGGCTGGAAACCCATCTGCGGGCAGCGGCCCCCAGCGGGGTACGCGTCTCCGTGCAAAGCCTCGGGCACGGTGGTGTCGTGTCAGCCGATCCGGACCACCCTCTGCTGGGCGCCGTGCGGCGTGCCCTGGCGGCCACCTGGGGCGTCGAACCCCTGGAACTTCCCAGCGGCGTGACCATTCCGGCGGTGGCCGACATGCAGCGCCGCCTCGGGGCGGCCCCAGCCCTGGTCGGCTTCGGCCACCGCGACGAGAACATGCACGGCCCCCAGGAGTCGTTCCGGTTGGCCAACTATCAGCGGGGATCGGAGGCGTGCGCGCGTCTGATGGCCGAAGTGGCTCTGCTCGGGGCCGCCTAGCGGCCGTGCGGAGCCAAGATATGCCGGCCCCCGTTTCGGGTCCCATGCTGCGGCTCCCGCTCCCCCTGACCTTGGTGCTCGTGCTGATGGGGCTGGCCGGTTGTGCCAACAGCGGCGGCCCCGATCTTGTTCCCGTCCAAGTGCTCGACGACCACCGGGACCCAGGCGAATTCTGGATGGTCTGGGTGCATGGCAATGAAACACGCCGCATGGTTGCGGGTTCGATTGACTCGCAGGCAATGTGCAGCGTAGCGTTCAGCCACCGCCTTGATCTGGCCCGCCGGACGCTGCACTACGACGGCCGAAGGTACGATTTCAATGCTGAAACCGTTCAGATCGTGGTGGCCTTCGACCACTGGGCACGCCCTTCCGACTGCCCGCTGGCCTACACGCTGGTGGCCGATCCTGGCACCATCGTTCAGGAGATGGGGCGCTACGGGACGCTGAGGATGACCGTGGAGGCTGGGGGCGCGGTGGTTGTCGGAGACGAGCGGGCGCCGCTGGGTTCAGCCCTGCGCTTCACTTATGACGACACGGACACCGAGGGCGGGTCAACGTACCGCTACGAGGGGATCTTCACCGTTGAGAACCTTGGAGCCTGGCCGAGCCGCGCGCTGATTGCGAACTAGGCGAGGCCCGGGTGGAGAGCCGGAGGGCTCCCACCCGGGCCGCAGGCGGCCGGGGTCCCGGCTTCTAGGCAGGCACCGCCGGCGGCCCGGTCGGACTGGCCGGATCGGTGGGATCGCTGGACAGTTGAACCTCCAACCCGTCGTCAAGACCATCTCCGTCCGAATCCGCAACGCACGGGTCCGTGCCGTGTTGGTTCACCTCCTCGGCATTCGACAGCCGGTCCTCGTCCGGGTCCCGGCCGCCGTCGTCCACCGCGGGGTCCATGCATGAGTACCTTTGCTCGTCGACATTGGCGATTCCGTCGCCATCCATGTCAGCATCGCAGGCATCCCCTACGCCGTCGCCGTCCAGGTCTCCCTGGCCTGGGTTGAACTCCGTCACGCAATTGTCTGTGCCATCACTCACGCCGTCATCGTCGGAGTCGGCGTCAACGGGGCTACTTCCGCGAGCGATCTCATCGCCATCAGTCAACCCATCCCCGTCCGTGTCGGGCTTGAGGGGATCCGTGCCATGGATTCGCACCTCTTGGCCGTCACCGAGGCCGTCGCCATCCGTGTCCCCATTCATGGGATCGGTGCGGTACGTGAACACTTCCTGTCGCTCGGTCAATCCGTCCCCGTCAGAGTCGGGGCTATGGGGATTGGTTCCAAGGTGTGTGATTTCGAAGGCGTCCGTGAAGCCGTCCCGATCGGCGTCCGCGTTGCGGCAGGGGTTGGTGTTGTGCACCAGCGCCTCGTCGCCGTCCATGAGACCGTCGCGGTCGGAGTCGGGGTTGAGGGGGTCGGGACAACTGCGTCCGGCGGCGGCCTCCACCTCGGCGCCATCGCTCCAGCCGTCGTCATCCGAATCCGCATCGAGGGGATTCGTTTCCCGTGCGACCTCATCTCCATCCAGGAGGCCATCGTCATCGCTGTCGGCGTCCTCTGGGTTGGTTCCCAATTCCCGCTCCCGCGCATTGCTTAGACCGTCGTGGTCCGAGTCCACATCGTCCGACTGGCATGGGTCGGTCTCGTCGTCGACTTCGGCTCCATCTCCTACGCCGTCACCATCCGAGTCGATGACGAGCGGACCGGGGCACGCGCCTCCAGCCGCCATGGCGACTTCCTCGCCATCCAGCAGGCCATCGCCGTCGGTGTCCGGATTCAGGGGATCCGTGCCGCGAGTGTTTTCCTCTCCGTCGTCAAGGCCGTCGGCATCCGTGTCGCGGGCAAGGGGATCCGTTCCAAGTCGCGCCTCGTGACCGTCATCCAGGCCGTCGCCATCTGAATCGGCAACCCGCGGGTCCGTTCCCTGGGCCACCTCAACGCCGTCGGTCAGTCCGTCGCCGTCGCTGTCCGCTTGGAGCGGGTCGGTGCCATGCTGTGCCTCGGCACCGTCGTCCAGCCCGTCACCGTCGCTGTCCGCCTGGCAGGGATCCGTTCCGGCCTCTGTTTCGTCGCCGTCGGTGCGCCCATCTCCATCGGTGTCAGGGTTGGCGGGATCGGTGCATTCCGTTTCCAGTTCCTGGGCGTCGTTCAAGCCATCGCCATCGGGATCGGCCCGCGTGGGATCGGTCCCCTCCAGCACCTCGTCGCCGTCGTTGAGTCCATCCCCGTCCGTGTCGGCAAGGGTCGGGTCCGTCCCAAGGTCTTGCACCTCGACGCCGTCGGTGATGCCGTCACCATCCGTGTCGGCTTGCAGAGGGTCCGTGCCGTACTCGCGCTCCTCGCCATCTGAGAGCCCGTCGGCATCCGAGTCGGGATCGAGGGGATCCGTTCCGGAGTCCACTTCGGCGCCGTCGGCTACTCCGTCGTCATCGGAGTCGGGATCCAGGGGGTCGGTTCCCGCCGCCGCTTCGTCGCTGTTGGACAGGCCGTCTCCGTCGACGTCATCATCGCACGCGTCGCCGGTCCCGTCGCGGTCGGTATCGATCTGGTCCGCATTGGCATCGGCGGGGCAATTGTCGTTCGGGTCGTTGACGCCGTCGCCGTCCTGATCCAGCCACCGGGTCGAGTCGTCCGGGAAGGCATCGTCGGAATCGGGCACGCCATCGCCGTCCCGGTCGTCGTCGCAGTCATCGCCGGCGCCGTCCGCATCCAAGTCATCCTGCGATGGGTTGGCGGTGGAGGGGCAGTTGTCCAAGGAGTCACCAAAGCCGTCACCATCGGTGTCTGGAGCATCAGGGTTTGTTCCGGCGCCTTCCTCGTAGTTGTTGGACCAGCCGTCGCCGTCGCGATCTTCATCGCACGCATCGCCCAGACCGTCGGAATCCAGATCCGCTTGCCCAGCGTTGCTGGCCGTCGGGCAGTTGTCAGCGTTGTCACCCACGCCGTCCCCGTCTGTATCGGCTGACTCGCCGGGATTGTCGGGGTACGCGTCGTCTAGATCTTGGACTCCGTCACCGTCCCGGTCGTCGTCACAGGCATCGCCCGCGCCGTCGCCGTCTAGGTCCGCCTGCTCTTGGTTTGCGTGCGAGGGGCAGTTGTCGGCGTTGTCTCCAAGCCCATCGCCATCGGTGTCGGCCCACTCGGCGGCGTCGCCCGGGAAGGCGTCATCCGCATCTTGGACGCCATCGCCGTCCCGGTCGTCGTCGCACGCGTCGCCAAGGCCGTCGGCGTCCAGATCGGCCTGATCGGCGTTGTCGGCGGCGGGGCAGTTGTCGACGCTATCGCCGAGGCCGTCACCGTCCGAATCCGCAGACTCCAACGGATTGAGCGGGAACGCATCCGCGCCATCGTTGGTTCCATCGCCGTCCGAATCGGGATTATCGGGGTCGGTCCCGCCGGCTTCCTCGTCGCTGTTGGACAGGCCATCTCCGTCGCGATCCTCGTCGCACGCATCGCCGAGACCGTCACCGTCCAGATCAGCCTGGTCCAAGTTTTCGTCCGAGGGGCAGTTGTCGGCATTGTCCCCCACGCCATCTGCGTCCGCGTCGGCGGACTCGGCGGGGTCGGTCGGGAACGCGTCGTCGGCGTCATTGACGCCGTCCCCGTCCCGGTCGTCGTCGCACGCGTCGCCAAGCCCGTCTCCATCAACATCTTCCTGGGCCGCGTTGCTTGCAGCGGGGCAGTTGTCGGCGCTGTCACCGACGCCGTCACCGTCCGAATCCGCAGACTCCAGCGGATTGAGCGGAAACGCATCTGCGCTGTCTTCGATTCCGTCGCCATCCGAGTCTGGATCGTCGGGGTCGGTTCCGGCCGCAGTTTCATCACTGTTGGACAAACCGTCGCCGTCCCGGTCATCGTCGCAGGCGTCGCCCACGCCATCACCATCAAGGTCAGCCTGGCCGGGGTTTTCGTCGGACGGGCAGTTGTCGCCGTTGTCGCCGACGCCGTCGCCATCCGAATCCGCAGACTCCAGCGAATCGAGGGGGAACGCGTCCGCGCCGTCCAGGGTGCCATCGCCGTCTGTGTCGGGTTCATCGGGGTCGGTGCCGTCGGCCGCCTCATCCGCGTTGCTGGCACCATCGCCGTCCCTGTCATCGTCGCACGCATCGCCGAGACCGTCACCGTCCAGATCAGCCTGGTCCGCGTTGCTTTCGGCTGGGCAGTTGTCGGCATTGTCCCCGACGCCATCTGCGTCCGCGTCGTCCCACTCGCCGGGGTCGGTCGGGAACGCGTCGTCGGCGTCAATGACGCCGTCACCGTCCCGGTCGTCGTCGCACGCATCGCCAAGCCCGTCTCCATCAAGATCTTCCTGATCCGCGTTGCTTGCCGCGGGGCAGTTGTCAGTTCCATCGCCGATGCCGTCACCGTCCGAATCCGCAGACTCCAGCGGATTGAGCGGGAAGGCATCCGCACCATCGGCGGTTCCGTCGCCGTCCGAGTCTGGATCGTCGGGGTCGGTTCCGGCCGCCGTTTCGTCACTGTTGGACACGCCATCGCCGTCCCGGTCATCGTCGCAGGCGTCGCCAGACCCATCCGCATCCAGGTCGGCCTGGTCCGGGTTGCCCGTGGCGGGGCAATTGTCAGCATGATCCCCGACGCCGTCCCCATCCGCATCGCTGGATTCCGAGGGGTCGCTGGGGAAGGCGTCGTCGGCGTCGGCGACGCCGTCACCGTCCCGGTCGTTGTCACACGCGTTGCCAAGACCATCACCGTCCAGATCGGCCTGATCCGCGTTGCTTGCCGCAGGGCAGTTGTCAGCTCCATCACCGATGCCGTCACCGTCAGAATCCAGTGACTCCAGGGGGTCGAGCGGGAAGGCATCCGCCCCATCCAACGTGCCGTCGCCGTCCGTGTCAGGATCTTCGGGGTCGGTGCCGTCGGCCGCCTCATCCGCGTTGCTGGCACCGTCGCCGTCCCTGTCATCGTCGCACGCATCGCCGAGACTGTCACCGTCCAGATCAGCCTGGTCCGCGTTGCTTTCGGCTGGGCAGTTGTCGGCATTGTCCCCTACCCCATCTGCATCCGCGTCAGTGGACTCGGCGGCGTCGGTCGGGAACGCGTCGTCGGCGTCATTGACGCCATCGCCGTCCCGATCGTCGTCGCACGCATCGCCGACGCGGTCGCCATCGAGATCGGCCTGATCCGCATTAGGCTGCGAGGGACAATTGTCGCTGGCATCAGCAACGCCGTCGCCGTCCACGTCCTCCGGCGTCGACCCGGGGTCCAGCAGGTCGGACCCGGCGGCAGCTTCCTCACCATCACTGAACCCGTCTCGATCCGTGTCCGCCCTACAGGGGCGCGAACGATACACTTGCACCTCTTCGCCGTCGCTGAGCCCGTCATCGTCGGTATCCGGATCATTGACATCCGTGCAACGGCCATTTTCCCTTGCGTCGGAGAGGCCGTCGCCGTCAGAATCCACGGCGGCTGCTGCCGGCAGAGCGGCAGGGAGGAAGGCCAAAAGGAGCAGGCAGGCCCAGGTGAGGGCCAAGCGCCGGCGGCGTGCGGCGTGTGTTTGGAAATCGCTTCGCGGGAGCATGGGTCACATCCAAGCTGATCGGCCGCCGGCTTGCAGGCTGGCTCGA
>JBFIJP010000027.1:0-18110 GCA_041600695.1 Thermoplasmatota archaeon
GATTGCTCCCTGGCGCGTTGCAGGAGGCCGTCCAGCAGGGCCTTCATGCGGCGGGCGTCGTCGTCGGTCCAGTCCTCGAACAGGTCGGCGAACAGGGCTGCCAGTTTTCCTTCCGTTTGGGCTTTGAAGGCTTCGGCGGCGGAGGTTAGGTGGACCCATTGGATGCGGCCGTCGTCGGTGTCGCGGCGGCGCTGGACGAGGCCCCTGTCTTCGAGGGTGGTGACGGTTTGGCTGATGGCGCCTTTGCTGATGCCGAGGCGGGGTGCGAGGTCGCCCTGTTTGACGGGTCCGTCGGTGGCCAGGGTCTTCATGATGAGCATGTGTTGCATGCCGAATCCTGGCGGGGCTTCGTGGCGGATTCGTTCATGGACGGCGAGGCTGAAGGCGCGCAGGCGGGTGAGGATGGCTTGCACGTCGGCGTTGTCCACGCTGTAGGATGGTCGGCCGCCAGGCAAATAGTTTGGCACTAAACGGTTTAGTACTGAACCATTCTGGGGGGCTGCATGGGCAACCCGTTCTCTGCCGTGGCCGCCTGGTCAGCCAGGCACCCCGCCATCGCCATCCTCGCAACGCTGCTGGTCGCCGCCGCCCTTGGAGCCGGCATGACCCAGGCCGAGAACGGACGCATCGGCGAACTGTTCGTACCAGACGACCTTCCTGCACTGGAGGTCCAGCGGGACATCGAACGCATCTGGGGCGAAACCGAAGGAAGCTTCTTCCTCTACATCGCCAACGACCCCACCGACCCGGAGCTCCTGCGCGCCGTGGCCAGCGACATGGATGCCATCGCCGCCGTGGACGGCGTCATGGACGTACAGGGCCTGCCAACCCTCCTGGAAAACAGCCTCGGCGACCTGGACAACGCGCCAGACGCAAAGGTGCGCGCCGCCGCCAAAGCCATACAGACGCAGACTGCGGGCAAGGCCTTCATCACCGACGACGCACTGCTGGTGCGCATCACCCTCGAACCCGTCGATGACATTCCCGCCACGACCGCGGCGCTCAACGCCGTGCGCGACGCCTCCACGGCCAAGGCAGACGTCCGCTCGACAGGATCCCTTTACATCGAGCAAGCGCAAAGCGAAGACGCGGGCGGGGACGTCAAGTTCCTCATGCCCCTCAGCCTCGCCGTGGTCCTGGGCCTCCTCGGCCTTCTGTTTCGCCGCTTCCAGGATGTCGCCGTGCCCGTCGCGACGGTGCTGCTCAGCATCGTCATGGCTTACGGAACGGTCGCCTGGGCCGGCATGGCACTCGCCCCGCCCAGCTTCATCGTTATGCCCCTGCTGCTGGGCCTCGGCATCGACTACATGCTCCACATCGTCTACGCCTACCGCGAACTGGCCGCCGACGAGCCCGTCGCCAACCGGTTCGCCAAGGCCGGCCACCGCGTCGGCTACCCCGTCTTCTACACCGCCCTCACCACCCTCATCGGCTTCGGGTCTTTCCTGGCCAGCAACATCCCCCAAATTCGTACCTGGGGGCTGCTCATCGGAAGCGGCGCCTTGTACGCCTTCCTGCTGGGATTCATCTTCCTACCGGCGCTCTACCGACTGCGGCGCAAGAAGCCACGCGTCACCCGCCTCCCCCTGGAGGGTGCCATGGACCGCATCACCACGCTGGTGATGAACAACCGCCTCGCCGTCCTGGCCGTGGTGGGCCTCACCACCATCGGCCTGGGTGCAGCGGCGGCCTTTGTCAGCGTCGAGAACACCATCGAAATCGAACCCGACCCTAACACGCCGGCCATCGTGGACTTCAATGCCGTCCAGGACCGCTTCGGCGGCCAGAACCTGGCCACCTTCCTCGTCGATGGCGCCACCCGCCAACAACTGGCCGCCTTCGAAAAAGCACTGGAGGATGACCCGCTCAGCGGCTTCGTCGACGGACCCATCCACCGGCTGCAGCGGGCCGGCACCCCCAATGGCCCGCTCGTCGGCCCCGTCACCGCCGAGGTTGCCACCGGCACCCACGCCCTGGTGAGCGTGGGCTACCGTTACGCCGACGTCACTGAAGCCCTGGAGCGCTTCGAAACCATTGCCGACGAACAAGGGCTCGACGCGGGCCTGACGGGCCGGGATGTCATGGAGCAGGAAAGCCGCGCCGTATTCCTGAGCGCACTCCTTCGCAGCACCCTGATCGCCCTCGTGCTGGTCGTGATCCTGCTCGCCGCCGTCTTCCGCAACCCGGTCATGGCCGGACTCGCCTTCGCCCCCCTGGCAGTAACCATCCTCTGGCAACTCGGCATCCAGACCCTCGTGGGCATCCCGATCAACCCGATCACCGGCGTCATGACCGCCATGATCCTCGGCGTCGGCGTTGACTACAGCCTGCACATCATGGCCCACTTCCAGGAAGCCCGCGCCGCCGGCTCCTCGAGCTTGAAGGCCGCCGACGCCGCCATGCGAAGCGTGGGCAGGCCGGTTCTCGCCGCCAGCATTACCACGGTGTTCGCCTTCAGCGTCCTGGGCTTCAGCAGCCTGCTGCCCCTGCGCCACTTCGGCATCGTGGCCGCCATCGTGGTCACCTGTGCCTTCATCGTCAGCCTCACGCTGCTGCCGGTGCTGGCTAGCTTCCTGCCCGACGTCAGCCCCCAACCCCGCCGCGCCCCCGCCGTAGCCACCCCTACGCCCCGGCCGCTGCAGGCCATGCCGGTCCGGACCCGCCACGCCCCACGGACCTTCACGGTGAAGCCCCGCTTCGCAGACCCCGCCATTGCCGCCTGGCACCAGGATGTCCTGCGCGAGCAGGGGCACCCCGAGCCCGCCGACTGACCGCCCCCAGGCAAACCGCCAGGACCCGCTCCGGGAGGCCGACCACTTGGGCCTCTGCCACGCACGTAGCCGACCGGTACCGAGTGGCAGGGGCCACCAGGCGCGCATGGACACCATGCAGGGTCGATGAAGCACGGCGCGGGAGGCTACTCCAGCGACACCCAGTAGCGGCCGTCTTCCCGCTCCTCCACCTTGAGCCCTGTCAGGCTCTTCAGATTGCGCCACAGGGGGGCGGACTTGCTGCCCAACGTAGCCCGATCCACCCGGTTCTCACTGAGCCACTGGCCCACGGCCTGGACGGTCACCCAGCCCCGGTCGTGCTTGCCCTTCTCGCGCAAGGCTGTGACCGCCCGGCGCGCCTGCTTTGGCGCGTCCGCCCCAGCCGCCGCGGCGGCTGCTCGCGTCTGCTTGGCGGCGGGTTTTGCCGCAGGCTTCGCGGCCTTCGCACCACGCCCCGGTGCGGGTTTGGGGGCGGGCGTCTTCGTCGAGGCATCCGCGGCCACTGTGCTTGTTTTCTGCGCCGCACGCGGCTGCCGGCCACCGGCAGGAGCCGCCTTCCCGCTTTGACCGCTGCCGCGCTTGGCCGCGTCCTTCACCCACTCCACATGGCACGCCGCACGCCGCAGCCGATCCACCAGTGGGGTGAAGTCGGTGTCGGCGCTGATGATGCAAAAGGCGCGGTAGCCGAGCCCATGGAATTGATCCATGGCGATGACGGCGAGCTCAACATCGGCGGCGTTCTTTCCGGTCGCCACGGGGTCGCGCTGGAGGCACTGGAGGGCCATCTCTGATGCGGCGCGCTTCCAATCGGCCACGTCCTTGGTGGATCGCCAGTTGCGAACGCACACCCGGCTGGTCACCAGCCACTCCGCTCCAAGGCGTTCCAGGATGGCCGCGACGGCGCCCGGCGGTACCTGGTCGCCGTCAACCAGCAGCGAAAGCTCCTGCTTCACGGCACCCTATCACCGTCATGCAATATGGCGTGGGCAGATCGGAGCGCCCCCGCCAGCGGACCACCCCCGACCCCCGCCGGGGCAAAAGGGACCGGATTCAGGCGGGCACGGGGTCCATCATCTGCTGGTACACCTCAAGGCTGCGGGGCTTGCCGTCCCAGAAGACATCGCCCGCTTCGAACCGGACACCGTATTCCGCCAGCGCGTCGAGGATCGGACGCACGGCGAGCGCCTTCTCGGTGGGCTTGTAACGGGTTTGGCGACCCTTGCCCACCTTGACCAGTAGACCACTCTCCTGCAACTCACCTAGGCGCCGGCTGAGGACCCGGGGCGTGATGCCGGGCTGGGACGCCTCGAACTGGCCAAACCGGTCGTATCCCAGGATCAGGGCATCCCTGAGCAGGGTGAGCGTCCATTTTGCACCCAGCAATTCGAGTGATTTTCCGATGGGGCATTGCCGCAGCGGCCGACTTTCGAAGACCACGCCGGTCCAGGCGGGAGGCCCCGCATAACCTTTGTCGACACCCAAGCGAAACGTTCGCCCCAAACCTACGCCGGCAAATGAAGGCTGGAGGCACCCACCAACTGCTCGGTGGCGGCCCACGCCCGGACCGCCAGTTCAGGGTCGCGGGCAGCACTGGAGCGCACGGCCCTGCGGCGACCGTGGAAGTACCCCCCGGAGACCCCCGCCAGCTCTGGCGAAGACGCCAGGCGGACGCTGGTTTTGGCAAGCGTTAGGGGGCTCTTTCCGAACCAGCGGAGAACCGGGCCGACGAATGCCGGGAAGTCCCGTGTCAGGCCGGTGCCGCCGGTGCCCGGATGCAGGCAGTTGCTGGTGACCGTGGTCCCCTCCAGGCGGCGGGCGAGCTCGTCGCTGAACCAGATATTGAAGAGCTTGGAGTTGGCATAGGCGCGATCGCCGCTGAAGCGCTGCTCCATTTGCAGGTCGTCCCAGTCCACGCGGGCCACCCGGTGGGCCATGCTGGCCACGGTCACCACGCGGCCGGCGGGGGCGGCCTGGAGAAGTGGCAGCAGCGCATGGGTGAGGCGCCAGGGTCCCAGGTGGTTGACGGCAAACGTCCGCTCGAAGCCCTCGGCGGTTTCGACGCGCGTGCGCATCCAGAGCCCGGCGTTGTTGACGAGGACATCCAAGTGGTCCATGGCGGCCCCGGCGGCTGCGGCGCAGGCGTAGATGCTGGCTGGATCCGCCAGGTCGAGTTCCAGAACAGCTAGCTGGGCGTCCGGTACGGCGTCAAGGATTCGGTCGCGAGCCGCATCCCCACGGGCTGCGTCCCGACTGGTGAGGTAGACGCGGGCGCCCATTTGGGCCAGAGCCTGCGCCGTGGCCAGTCCAATGCCGCTATTGGCGCCCGTCACCAAGACGGTCTTTTCTTGCACGGCCACCCATGGGCCGGCCGGGGTTTGGCCCTGCCGGGTCACTTTCGCCTGGGGCCGGGGGTCGTGGCCCTCCACCGGGCCTGGCGGGCGGCGCCACCCAAGGCCAAGGCGCGCCATCTTAACGGTGGGAGGAAGCCACCTACTACCATGGAGGAGATGGAGCAGGCGGACGTGAAGGCCCTCCTCAAGCAGTTGAAACTGTGCCACCTGGGACTCAGCCGGGGCGGCCGAGGTTACGTGGTCCCGCTGTTCTACGTGTACGACGGGGAATACTGTTACTTCCAGTCCCACCCGGGCCTGAAGCAGGAGTACCTGGCCGCCACCCGGGAAGCATGCCTCAACGCGGTGCTCTACCAAGGGCCCGACGACTGGCGCAGCGTGCAAGCATTCGGCCCCGTCGAGGTGCTGACCTTGACCAATGAAATCCACGAGGCCAAATCGGCACTCATGGCCATTCCGCTACCCCCCGAACCCGGCACCTTCCCCGGCGGCACGCCGCGGCGGTCGGACAACCGCGTCTTCTACTGGCGTCTGAAGCCGGAGCGGATCGCCGGCATGGCCAGCACCAAGGCCAGCATGCGTCATCCCGCGGTTGCCTCAAGCCCCTAGCTGAGAAACAGTGTGAACACAATGTAAGTGATGAAGACCATCACGAAACTGTGTCGCAGGCCCAGTTTGGCTTGGCCGCTCCCCATGGTGCCGGCAACGATGCCGTCCCCGAGCCCCTGAACAACCGCCGCGGTGAAGAAGAAAATCCGGTAATCGTCGAGCGTGACGCCCCGGACCCCTGCGATGCCTTCGACGGCGCCAAGACTGCTGCCGTTGGCCGCCGCCGTCGTCTGGAGGATTTGCGGAACGAACTGGTCGTACAGGACACCGGCGACGACGAGGAAAACGAAGAACGTCACGTAGATGACAATCGTGTAGACGCTCATCGAGATGCGGCGCTCGTTCTCCATGTTCTTGATCTCACGCGCATCGCGCGCCGCCGCCAGCAACACGTCCTCCGTGTTGCCTCCGCTGCGGCTGGCTTCAAGGATCAGCGTCGTGGCACGCTGGATGAGGGGGGTGCTCACCCGTTCGCCGAAACGTTCCAGTGCCTCGTCGAAGGCAACATTCCACGAGAGTTGGTCCGCCATGCGGCAAATCTCGGGTGTTAGCGGGCCGTATTCGCCGCGCGCGGCAATCATGGCCGACTGGACAAGCGTCAGGCCACCCTTGTGGCTGGCCGCCAGGTCCCGCAGGAAGTCCGGGAAGCGTTCCTCCAGCATACGGATGCGACGGTGCTCGTGGGCCGCGTAGAACCCGTAGGGACCGACGCCCATCAGGAAGGCAAAGCACAGGAAGTCAAACCATCGCTCGCGCGGCAGTCCCAGCAGGCCGATGTCCCGGTGGAGAAGGAAGGCGGCGAGCGCAAGCAACGTTGCGCCCACCGCCGAGGTGGTCATGAGTGCAATCTCGAAGCGGCGCTTCTTGCTGGGCAGCTTCTTGTAGAGTTCAACCCGGTCCTCCTGCTTGGCCAGCGTCATGGCAAACATCATGCTGATGAGCAGCGCAATCATGATGCTCGCCACACCGATCATGATGTAGCTGCGGGTGATGCCCTGGTCCAGCGACTCCAGCAATCCAAGGCCGAAGACGACGAAGACCAGCAGGAGCAGGAACAGGAGCGAGAAGGCGATCAGGGTCGGCATGACCACGGACTTGGACCGGCTGTGGTACGTCTGCCCGCGATAGAACGACCGCTCCTCGGAGAAGAGCAGCTTGAGCGTTGGAATGGACCGCGCGGAAGCCAGGTTGAACGCATACGTCGTGATTCCTGCAAGGAGGAACAGAGACGCATCCGCTCCCCCGACCGTGATCCCGCCCATCAGGGGCAGTTCGCGGTCGGCTGTCAGGATGGCCAGGGCTCCGAACATGAGGGCCGCGGCCACACCCAGCAGCAGGAAGATGCGCGACAGACCGCGCCGGTCCAGCTCCAGGGGCATCCGCATGGCCTGCGAGTAGGCCGCCATGGTGTTGAGGGCAAGTGCCGCCACCATCAGCATGCTGAAACGCGTCAGCGCCGGCGCCGAGATGTTGAAGTCCACCGCGTTCAGGCGCGACAGCAGCCCCGTCAGCAGGGCGCCGGCCGCCATCATCGACAAAAGGTTGAGCAGAAGGCCTGTCACCTTCAACCGGTTCCAGCGACGCAACTGCTCGTACCTGGCGCTGCCCCTGGTCCCAGCGACGACCTTGCGCAGCATGCGCAGGGGGTACCCCAGCACCAGGCTGGCCAGCGCCAGCACCAGGCCGGCCACCGCGATGTACACCCCGTAGGCAAAGCCGTAGTTGGAGGCGCCAGCCGCAATTGCAGCCCCGGCCAGGATGACGGGAACCGACCCGCCGGCCAGGATGAGGACCAGAATCTCGTACCACTTGGGGTACTGCTTGATGTCCGCCTGGGTGGCCGTTTCCGCCATGGCTAGGCCTCCGGAGTCATTTGTTTGATCGTGTACGCAAAGCCCGCCTGCGACAGGGGCAGCATGGTCAGGATGACGATGTAGCCAATTTGCAGCATCTCGCTGGCATCGCCGCCGAACGTCGTCATGACCGAGAGGATCACGATGATGAACAGCGGGGCAGCGACGACAACGACAACGAAGCTCTCGGCCAGCACGCCCAGGCTCTCAAGGAATCCCTTCTGCACCTGACGGTTTTCGGACATGAATTGCTCCGCCTTGTTCAGGTAGTACGTCTTCAGGTCGCTGCCGGAGGTCAGAGCCGTGATCGAACCCTGCAACAGGTCCTGGAAGCGGGCGCTGGGGCTGCGGCCGATGGCGATGTTGAGCGCCGTGACGATGTCTTTGCCCAGCACTCGCAGGTCGCGGGAGATGAGAGCGGCCTCGTTGGCCACCTCGCCGTAGATCGGCTGCTTGGAGAGGCTGGTAAAGATCCGCTCGGGTGTGGCTCCTGCGCTGGCCATCGTCGAGATGTAATTCAGGGCGTACGGCAGCTTGGCATCGATGTCCCGGGCGCGCCTGCTGGCGTTGAGATCGGGCAGCAGGATGAGGGTAAGGTACAGCGTTCCCGCCAGAACTCCGGGCAGGGGTGCCACGATGAACAGCAGCCCCGTGGGCACCTCAAGAAGGCCGAGCGATAGGGCCCCCACCAGGGTGATGACAGGCAGGAGGGTCGCCGTGAAGGCAATGAAGATGGTCAGGTACGCCGAGCTGAGGTAGACATCGGTGCGCACCTGGACATGGCCCTTCTCCAGCGCCTGGGGCAGGTGGGGGTTGCCCTCCGCTGCACGCTGGGCGTGGCGGCCAAAGAGTCGGTAGCTGATGCGTTGGTATTTGGTTAGCGCCATGCGCCACCTCCCTTCTTCTTTGCCTTGCCGCGCGAGCGTCCCCGGCCGGGCCTGGCTGGGCGCCGGGCAGAGCGGCCGCGCTCGGCGCCGCCGGTTTTGGGGCCACCCGTGGACCGCGACTCGTTGCTCGCCGTCGGTTCATCCAAATCATCGGCGGCGTCGGTGGGGGCATCGTCGCGTGGGGTATCTTCGGATGCCGGGGTTGCCGCGGCGACCTCGGCTGGCTCCATCGGGGGGGCCTCGTTCTCCGACAGGGGAGCAGGCATCCCGGATTCGGGCGCCCGGGGCGCAATGGATTCGGTTCCCGAAAACAGGTCCGACAAGCCGGCCAACGGATCAGGCAGGCTCTCGTACGATTCCGCCAGGCCGACGCCCAACAAGGCGGCCGTGTCGGCAAACCGTGCTTCCGTCTCATGCGGCGGCTCCTCGTCGACGGATCCCGGAGTGCCCTCCGCTTCTTCGATCAGGGAGCCTTCGTCCGGCAGGTTGCCATCGTTTGTCCCGGCCCCTTCCGGCAAACTGGCGGGCAGTTCCTGGAACCATTCGGGCATTTGGGCGGAGTCCTCCCACCCGGTCGGCGGCATTGTGCCATCGGCGCTTCCGGCGTCGGCGGCCAAGTCCGGCAGGTGCAGCGCCGCGTGCGCCTCCGGTTCCATCGGCGCAGGCAGCATCTGGGGGCCCAGGGATTCAGCCGACGCGTCGGCTTGGTCCAAACCAGTCTCAGGCCAGAAATCTGCGGGCAAGGGCTGCAGGTCGTCGTACGTTTCGTGCGTAGCCGCGGCGGCCGCCTGCTCGTTCTCGTCCCATTCGCCTTGGGGTGCGTCCGGGGCTTCCGGCCACAGATCGGCCAGGGCTTCGCCCAGCCCCTCCAGGTCCGCGTCGGCGTCGGCCGGCTCGTGCATCAAGGGCAGCGCCGGCTCGGGCTCCGTTGGTTCCGCCAGCAAGGGCAGGGCCGGCTCGGCGGCCTCCGTCGGCCCCGGCTCGGGCTCCGTTGGTTCCGGCAGCAAGGGCAGGGCGGGCTCAGCGGCGTCCATCCGTTCGGACTGAAGCAGGTCATCCAACAGGGGCAGGGCGGGCTCGGCGGCCTCCGTCGGCCCCGGCTCGGCCTCTTCCAACAAGGGCAGGGCGGGCTCGGCGGCCTCCGTCGGCTCGGCCTCGTCCAGCAGCGGCAAGGCGGGCTCGGCGGCCGCCATCGACTCCGGCTCCGACTCGGCCTCATCCAGCATAGGCAGGGCCAGATCGTCGGCGTCCATCGATCCGGGCTGAATCAGGTCATCCAGCAGGGGCAGCGCCGGCTCGGCGGCCTCCATTGGCTCCGCCTCTTCCAGCAACGGCAAGGCTGGCTCGGCTTCGATGGGCTCCGGCTCAGCCAAGTCGTCTAGCAGGGGCAGCGCCGGCTCGGCGGCCTCCATTGGCTCGGGCTCATCCAGCAGGGGCAGCGCCGGCTCCGCGGCCTCCATCGGCTCAGCCAAGTCGTCCATCAAGGGCGGCGCCGGCTCGGCGGCCTCCATCGGCTCAGCCAAGTCGTCCATCAAGGGCGGCGCCGGCTCGGCAGCCTCCATCGGTTCGGGTTCGGCCTCTTCCATCAAGGGCGGCGCCGGCTCGGCGGCCTCCATCGGTTCGGCTTCGGCCTCTTCCAGCAACGGCGAGGCTGGCTCGGCGGCTTCGATGGGCTGCGGCTCGTCCAACCAGGGAAGCGCCGGTTGCGGCGCTTCAAGGACATCCGTCTGCGCATGCTCGCCCGGCAGGGGCTGCGCCAGCGCGGCGGCGGGTGCCAGTGGCTCCGGCTCGAAGAAATCGTCGCCGTCGTCGTACAGATCCGACAAGGCGCCCCGCGCGTCCAGGCTGTCGCTGGGCTCGGGGCCGGGGATGATGGTCGGTGCAGCGGCATCCGGGCCACCGGCACCGCCTGTGGCGAGCGCATCGGCTTCCTGATGCTGGGCCGGACGTTGCTCCGCCTCCCGTTGGGGCGCTCCAGGCGCCCACTCAGGTGCATTGGGGTGCTCGAAGGCGTCGCCGAACACTGAGGCCGGCAGGGCGCCGCTCTGGCGGCCGGCCCCCGGGCCAGGCAACGGTTGTGGGTCCACAGCCCCAACCTGCCCTCCTGGAGCTTCGGCGGGCAGAAGCCGCGAGGCCGCGGCGGCCGGGCCGGCTTGCATCTCCCTTCGATCGCCGGCAGCGTCCAGGTCTTCCTCGTCGTCCTCCACGATCTGCCAATTCAGCGGATCGCCCTCGTTGGGAGTCGCCGGCATGATTCCCCACGAGGGGGCCTCCGGGGGGTTAAGGTTCAACTCGGCCATCTGCTCCTTGATGCGAGCCATCAACACCTCCGGGTTGGCGTAATAGTCCGCGATGCTGGCGGTGACCTGCTCGAAGCTGTCGAAGCCGCGGGCACCCATCCACTCCAGGACAAGGATCCGGCGATTCCACTCCTCCCGCAGGCCGTCGGGGTCGAGGCCACGGTGCTCCATGTAGCGCTCCATGATGTCGCTCTTGCCCAGGAAGTCGTGCCTGTCCTTGTTGCGGTTCCACTGGAACACGGTGTTGGTCAGCAATTCCCCAGTGTCGGGGTCGAAGCCAACGAACTCCGTCACCTCGGTGACGCGGCGCGTCATGCGGCTGCCGATGCGCACCTGGCGCTGGATGAGCATCACATCGACCGTCTGCAGCATCATGCGGGGGACATTGATCGGCGGATTCTCCAACCGGTAGACGGCACTGCTGACCGAGTCTGCGTGCATGGTTGAGTACACCGCGTGGCCTGTGGCCATCGCCTGGAACAGGGTCAGGGCCTCAGGGCCACGGACCTCACCGACGACCAGGTACTCGGGGCGCTGCCGCAGGGCAGCCTCCAGCAGCTTGTACATGTCGATGGTGCCGGCGGGCTTGCCGCCAATGATCTGCCCACCGAAGCCGGAGCGGGTGACGCCGGCAATCCAGTTCTCGTGGTGCAGGTTGATCTCGCGCGTGTCCTCGATGCTGACGATCTTCTTCTCCGGCGGGATGAACTGGCTGATGGCATTCAGGGTGGTCGTCTTGCCACTGGCCGTGCCGCCAGCGACCAGGAGGCTGTCGCCCTCCTCCATGACCATCCAGAAGAACGCCGCCATCTCCGGGCTCATGGAGCCGTACCGGATCAGGTCCGGCGGCGTGAACGGGTCGGCGCGGAACTTGCGGATTGTGAAGCTGCTGCCCCTCGTCGACACCTCGCGCGCCAGCGTCGCTTGTAGCCGGCTGCCGTCCGGCAGCGTAGCATCCAGCAACGGGTCGCTGACGCTGATGTGTTTGCCGCTGCGCTGGGCCAGCCGGATGACGAAGGAATCCAGGTTCAGCTCGTCCTCAAACGTCACCGTTGAGCGAACGGATTCGTACTTGCGGTGGAACAGGTACAACGGCACATTGGGACCGTCGCAGGAAACATCCTCCAGCATGGGGTCCTGCATCAGGACATCAATCGGCCCGAAGCCCAGGAAATCCCGCACCAGATGGTAGCGGATGCGTTCCGTTCCCACGTCGTCGATGAGGATTTCGTGGTCAACGATGGCCTGTAGGATGGCGTCGGTCAGGACTTGCTCCCAGTCCAGGCCGGAGCCGCGGTCGCGGCGACCGTCGAGGGTGCGCACCAGGGTTTCCCGGAGGAACGTGTAGATTTCGCTCTCGGTCCGGTTGAGCGTCGGCTCAATGACTTCGTAGATGTGAATGTTGGCTGCCGGGTCGTAGAGGATCCGAACAAAAGCCAGGTCCTCCCGGATCACCTGGAATTCCTCTTCCCTCATGCCCTCGGGGAGGTCTGGAATCTCGGTAACGGGTCGCTCCGGATCAAAGCCCAGCGACGGGGCCAGGTCTTCGACGCGCTCGCCGTGGCGGGCCAATTCGTCCTGGAATTTGGACTTCTGGCGGGCGTGGCGGCGCAGGCGCTTGGCCTCCTCTGCCATCCGCTGGGCCTCCTCCTGCTCCTGGTGGGCCCGCAGTTTCTGTTGCTTTTTGAAAACCCGCAGGAGCTGGTTGGAGGTGCCTCCGAATGCACCCTTCTTCCCAGCAGGAGCGGGTGCCTCGGGCGGGGCGTCCGCGGCCGGCCCGGCGGGAGGCGCATCATCGGGGACTTCCGCTTCCGTGTTCGCTTCCGTGTTCGCTTCCGTGTCCGGTGCCGCAAGCCCGCCGGCGTCGCCCTGCGACTCCAATTGGGTGGTCGTGCCGGAGCTGGAATCGTTGACCGCTGGTAGGCTGGCCGGGTCTGCCGGCGGTGACTCGTGGTCGCCGTCGGCCGCCGGGCTGGCTTCGCTTCGGTCGGCAGTCGCTTTGGGGTCGAGGGGGTCGTGGGGCATGGTTTCACCGATCAGGATAGGAGTGTCACGTTGATGTTTGCCTGGCGTATTTTCAGGGCCAGGTCGTAGGTGGTTGAAGCGGGGGCGGTCGTGGGTCCATACACGGCCAGGATGGCCGCGTCGGCGGTTGTGTTGATGGTGAAGTGACTGCCGGCTTGCGTGTAGCCGGCGGCAACCAGCGTGTCGTTCCAGTGGGCCGCCCACAGTTCGGGGTAGAGCGTGGAGACAGTGAGGGTCACACTGGGAGCCAGGCCCGTCAGGGTCCCCTGGCTGCCGGTGGTGGTCACCACTTTGGCGGTGCCGTCACCCGTCACGGCAGAGGCGGCCCCGACAAGGTTGGGGATGGCGACATCCAGGGTCAGGTAGCCGGCTGCGGTGCCCACCGAGAAGTGGGGTGCAATCTGGAAGACGCCAGAGCCATCCTGCTCGATGATGACGGCTCCATTCTCCATCACGACGCCCTGCTGGACGTAGTGACGGTTGGGTGCCTGGAGGCGGAGCGTGCCGCCCATATGGGTGACGTCGTAGTTGTTGATCGTGCTGCCAGCTCCCCCGACAACCACCTGGGATGCTCCACCGGTGGTGTAGGTGATGGCGTACTGGGAAGCAGGGCTGTTGGACTGGGTGAAGGTCAGCGTCAGGGGCTTGGCCGCCGACGAGATCAGCCGGTCGAAGCGGTAGTCGGGGTCGAGCGAGTTCACGTACCACGTGTCGGGGCCGCTGCCCTGGTGATGGGCAAAGCCTTGGTCATGGAGGATCGCATGATCGGCCCCGGTGACCTTGATACGAAACAGCGTGTCGGGGGGATCTCTCTCGACGATGGCCTCCAGCTTGCCGGCGAAGATGCCCTGGGCGTCCGTCAGTTCGAGGGTGACGCTTTTTCCGTTGCCACTGGAGGCGCTGGGGATCTTGGCCCGTAGGCTCTCGATGGCGCCGATGTTGCCGACGGTGGGCTCGCTGGACACCTGGTTCCACGACTCCTCGGCGCTCTGAACGATCGCCCCGTTGCGCGTCTGGACGAGCAACACGCTCGCGTTCACCTTGAATGGCTTGTCGCCGGCGAGGAACTCAAGGGTGCTGGGGAGCCCCGGGCTGCTGAAGACGGATGCGGGCCGGCCGGCGGCCATGCTGATGGGGTTGGCGGCGGGCGCCTGGCTCTCGTTTCCGAGTTGCCGATCCACCTCCGCCCTCAGTGCCGCGAATTGGTCGGTGACGACTCGCATGCGAGCCGCCTCGGCCTCCTCCTCCCAGACCGGAACGTACTCCACCTGAATGGTGACCAGGGTCACGAGCACAATGGTGGCCATGAGGAGCCCGCCGACCACGGTGGCAACGCCCTGCTCGTCCCGCGTCAGGTTCCGCTTCACTGGGTCACCACCCGGATGTAGTCCAAGATGATCGTGCCCTGGGTGCCATCGTTGGTGTGGTCCAGGAAGCGCACCGAGGGAGCACCGCCGTTGTATTCGGTGCCCTGCAACTTGTAGGTCCAGAGCGTTGCCGTGGCGGCGGTCAGGCTGGCGCCGCGGGTCGTCCAGATGCCACTGTCATAGACCTGGACATCGAAGGTGTCGCCCGCCACGCGGTAAAGCATCTGCAGCGTGTAGTTGCTACCCGCCGTGACGCCCAGGAAGTCGGTGACCATGTCCACTTGGTACGTGGATCCGTCCGAGTCGATCTCCGCCCAGGCCTTATCAATCTTCCACGTGCCGTCGCGACCGCCACTCTTCTGGGTGTTGACCCATATTTCCAGGTCCGCGAGATCGCCCCAGGTCCAAGCGCCGCCGCCGGGTCGGTCGGTGGTCGCGTTGAGCGTCACGGTGGTGTCGGTGGCCGAGCCACTGTAGGTCCCCCCGGCGTTGCAAAGTCCACTCAGGCACGCCTTGAGGCGCCATTGGTCATTGCCATAGTTGGTGATGTGGCCCTCCAGGTGCACGTTGACGGCGGTAATGGTGCCGCCACTGGGCGGCGGAGCCTCCAGGCCGTAACGGATGGTGCGCCCATCGGCACTCACCCAGGCATAAGCGTCGTCGGACGCATAGCCGTTGGCGGCGTCGTTGAAGCCATCATTGGCCAGGACGGAGTCGGCGTCCAGGAACAGCGTCGTCCCCGCGACCAGGCCCTCGGAAATGGTGCCGTTCAGGTCGTCGAAGGCCTGCAGGTTGGCGAAGTTGGATATCGTTCCCGGGCCCGGCGTGTAGCTGTTGACGTAGGTGATGGCCAGGACGGCCTCGATGTTGTCGCTGCGCACGATGCTGCTGCCGCTGTTGCCAGCCGCATCAGCCATGCCCGAGACGTAGTACTGGAGCTGTTCGTTGGGGTGCGTTGACCAGAGGAGATCGGGAATGGTGCTTTCCCAGCGGTCGAGACCGAGGCTCGTCATGGGACCGGCATTGGTCCAGGCCGGATTGGTTCCGTCGTTGACCCGGTAGAAGAACCCGGGCGTCACGAGGGGGTCCACGCCGGTGCAGGCGTCGCTGAGGGTGGCCCGCACCGTGACGGTGCCGTTGGTCATGCCGTTGACATCCGCCGGCGCCTGCACCCACAACGACACGGTCGGGGGTGTGATGTCGGTGGTGCACGATCCGCCCAGGTCGGGGGACGAACTGGCACTGAAGAGAAGGCTGGATTGGTCGCCGTCAACGATGATGTCAACGGCCACCTGGGAACTGGCGGTAATCGTGTCCATGGCCGTCCAGGCCTCGCCGATGGTCAGCTTGCCGTCGGCAAAACCAGCACCAAGGGCCCCGCCGGTGTATTCGGTCACGGCCGCGCCAATGACGGTGCGAATCGTGGTGAATTCGCTGAGCAGCTTCTCGCCACCGGTGTGGGTGATGACGATTTCTTCATCGCCCGTGCCCCAGCCGCCGGCTCCGGGCTGGAGCTTGAGCGTCAGGTCGGCGTGGGTTCGATCCGGCGGACCCTCCTGGTTGTAGATGACGAAGGCCAGGCCCATCATGGTAACGACGGTGATACCCACCAGCAGCATCGAGCCAACCACGTCGGATGCCGCAGCGCAAGCTCGGCGCACGCTGCGTCGGCTTGGGCTGCGCGCAGCCATCAGCGGATCCTCCCCGCTGCAAAGGAGCCCGTAATCTCGAACTCGGCGCCGTCGTGGCGGTAGTCCACCCAGCCGCGGCTCTGCGTCTGCACGAGCCCCTGCACGCGCAATTGGCACCGGGATGTTTCCTGGCGCAGTTCGACACAGCCGGTCATGAGGTGCTTGATCATCTGTACCTCGGCTTCGGTGTGCATGCCTTCAGACATGAGTAGCAGGCTGGAGGCGCCGGCGCGGCGGGCCCGGCCCAGGAAGACCTGGAGGAACCGGAAGACCGTCTGGCCGTTGCCGTAGGCCATGAGCGTGGAGATGGAGTCTAGGAGGAGGAGGTGCTGGTCGTGCGTGGCCATGATCTTGCGGCTGAGCTCGTTGAGCGCCATGCTGAAGCCATTCAGGTCGAGTGGCCCATCCACGTAGGCGACGCAGGGGGCGGGTTCGTTGGCGCCGACCGACGTGCTGTAGCAGTCGATGAAGTTCGCCAGCCCCGCCGTCTCGTATCCGGCATACGCGGGATCCAGTTCGCTCAGCTCGCGGCGCACGTCGCTGGCCGCCGCGTTGGTCAGCACCAGGATCGCCGGGGAACCCTGCCGGAGCGTTGCCAGGAACGCAAGCCGGGCCAGCACCCGCTTGCCCGTGAAGGCGGGTCCGTACACGAGGTACGTCGCGCCTGGGTCCAGACCGCCGTCAATCAGCGCGTCCAGACGTTCGACTCCAGTTGGCAGTTTCATGTGGTCACCTTCCGTTCGAGGATGCGGTTGATCAGGTCCTTCAGGACGCCCGACGCCTGTGCCGGCTCTTCGCAGCGGCAACCCACAACCGGAATGTTGGCCGGGGTGCCCAGGCGGCGCTGGACTTCCTCCGG
Organism: Thermoplasmatota archaeon; assembly: GCA_041600695.1. Lineage (GTDB taxonomy): Archaea > Thermoplasmatota > E2 > JACPAO01 > JAHFTW01 > JBFJVP01. The sequence continues at coordinate 16,714 of JBFIJP010000027.1, forward strand.
CGAGAGTGCTCCACGCAGATCCTGCTTGTTCGCCACGACGACGGCCGGCAGTCCGGCACGCCATACCTGGCGCAGCATTTCCTGGGCACGGCCAAACGTCTCCGGTCGAGTGGAATCCACCAGTAGCACAACGCCTAGGGCCTGCTTGCGAAGCGTTTCCAGCAGGGGATCAAAACGGGCCTGGCCAGGTGTCCCGAAGAGGTCCACCCGGACCCCATCGATGCGCACCTGACCGCGGTCAAGGGCCACTGTGGTTCCAAGCCGGTCCACGCTGATGGCGTCCTCCGACACGGCGTGAATGAAGGTGGTCTTGCCGGAATTGAAGGGGCCCGTGACCAACACCTTGGGAATGTAGACATGGATGCCGCCGGGTTTGAGGGCCATGTAGAGGCGTGGCGGCAGACCGGTGCGGCCATCGAACCAGCGGGCGCTCTCCAAGCGGAAAGACTGGCCCACCGTGATGCGGTCGGTAACGCCTTGCAGGCGCACAACGGCGTCGAAGTGGCTGCGCACATGGTCGACGGCCGAACCGTACGGCCAGAAGGTGAACGCCGCCGCCGACAGGCGGTAGCGTCCCATGGCGTGCAGCAGCGCCGGGAGGCTGGCCTGGAAGCCGCTTGTGCCGGCGGCATCCAGCAAGGCTGACAGGTGGTCGATGAGAAGGATGGCGCCGGCGTTTTCGCGGGCGGCGCGTTCGAGGGTGGCGGCAACCTCCTCCAGGTTGCCGGGGTCCCCAATGCTGTACGCCGCATCGGATTGGAGGCCCAGCAGCGGCGTGTAGGCGTCGACAAAGGCCACCTTGGCGGCAGCGGTCTCGTAGCCGTCGCCAATCATGGCTCTGCGCACCTGCGCAGGGGCCCTACTGGTGACGACGTAGATGACCGGGCGATCCAGGCCCACGTGGGCCGCCGCACACTGCCGCAGAAATGGCGTTGCGTCGACGGCCGGATCGCTCAGCAGCAGGACGCGCGCGTGATCTGGAACGGCGCCGAGCACACGGTCCAGGTGGGGGATACCAAACGCCGTCACCATGGGGTCACCCGCGCACCAGTAGTTTCCGCAGTCGGTCGGTTGCCGACTGGACATCCTCCAGGGAGGGCTCCAGGTCTGCCCCCGTGGAGATGAGGGCCACCAGCAGCAGCTCTTCGTCGACACCCGTGATGACAAGGCGGTGATTGGGAGCCTCCACGATGATTCGGGTTAGACGCTCCCGACCCAGGTCGGCTAGCGCGGTTTCCGCCGCGCCCAGAATCGCTGCGCCCATGGCGCTCAGCGTTTCCTTTGGGACCGGTTTCCGGAACCGAAACAGGATCGGGATACCATCACGACTCACGAGGGCGGCGCCCTCAACCGAGGCACCCTCGGTGAGCCGATCGAGCAGGGTTGCAGAGGCTTGC
>JBFIJP010000028.1:0-18093 GCA_041600695.1 Thermoplasmatota archaeon
GCGCAGCGAGCGAGGTGGGCCCGCCGGGATTTGCCTGAGGCGCGCAGCGCCGAGGGTGACTCCGAGGTCGCCGCAGGCGACCTTGGGGGCAAATCCGGGCGGGCGGCTCCACCGGACGGCGCAGCGAGCGAGGTGGGCCCGCCGGGATTTGCCTGAGGCGCGCAGCGCCGAGGGTGACTCCGAGGTCGCCGCAGGCGACCTTGGGGGCAAATCCGGGCGGGCGGCTCCACAGGACGGCGCAGCGAGCGAGGTGGGTCCGCCGGGATTTGCCTGAGGCGCGCAGCGCCTAGGGTGACTCCGAGGTCGCCGCAGGCGACCTTGGGGGCAAATCCGGGCGGGCGGCTCCACCGGACGGCGCAGCGAGCGAAGTGGGCCTGGGCGGGTTTGCCCGAGGCGCGCAGCGCCCAAGGTGACTCCGAGGCCGTCGTGGTCTCCGGGCGGGCGGCCCCCGTCGGGCACGCCCGGGTGGACCGCAAGTGGCCCGATGCGCAGCCCGCGTCCTAAACCGAACAGGTGGGCCGACAGGGCGACGTTGGGGGTTCACTGGGGCAGGGCCCGTCCGCGGGAGCCGGAGATTCTCCGGCGGCTTGCCAGGCGTCAGAGTGGGCCGTCGCGATCATGGAGGTCGGTTCAAGGGCGCCGGTCGCGGCGGCCTCGGCGGTGCCGGCAGACCCCGCCGGAACGGTGAGAAACGCGGCCAAAAGCACCGCGAGCCACAACATGGGGTGCATGGGTTCTGATCGCCCCGAGCGGTCATAACGCAATTGGCCACGATGGAAAACGATGGCCAGCGGCGGGGCGCCAAGGAGTTCTCTGAGGGCCAACGACCGCGCCCAGGCACCAGTCGCAACCGTGAACCCCCGCCGCGGCGGTCCCCCTGAGTGGACTCCACGGGGTCGCGGCGGCTGTTGTTGGGGCTCGCATTCGTCATCGTGTCCTTCGCCCTCAACAGCGTGATCACCCGGTACATCGTCTCCCGGGAGCTCCTCGACCCCGGACTGACGACGGTGGTTCGCTTCGTCGCCGGGGCCTTGGCACTCGCCGCGCTGTCGGCCCGCAACATGGATGCGCTGCGCCCGGGCCGTCGCAATCTGGTTCCGGCCGTCTGGCTGGGGGCATATGCCTTCCTCATCAGTTACGGCTACGGCTTCATTGGCGCTGCGGCTGGAACGTTCGTCTTCTATGCCGCCGTCCTGGCAACGATGACCTTCGGGGGATCTTTCCTGCAACACGAGCGGCCGCCGGCAGCCGCGGCCCTTGGAGGTCTGGTGGCTCTTGCCGGTGTTGGCCTGCTGGCGGCGGGAGGCGACGGCGACGTGAGTGCCCTGGGCGTGGTCCTCCTGGCGGGCACCGGTGTTTCATGGGGTGCTTACAGTCTGCTCGGCAGGAGGCAGGGCGATCCCCTGCGCTTCACCACGGGCAACTTTGCGGTTCTCGGTTTGGCACTTCTGCCTCCGGGAGCGGCGTGGTCGGCGGGGTGGGGTGACCCCGTCGTGACGGCGGCGGGGGTGGCCTGGGCTGCGGCCATGGGCGCCATCACGACCGCCCTGGCCTACGCCGTCTGGTACCAGGCGCTGCCCCGGATCACGCCCACGCAGGCCGGAACGTACCAGATGGCCATCCCCGTGCTGAGTGGCGTGATGGGCGTCCTTCTGCTGGGAGAGGCCTGGAACGGCTACCTCCTGGCGGCCGCGGCGCTGGTGCTCGTGGGCATGGCCCTGGCGACTCGCCGTTAGTACGCCCGCAAGCCTGCCCCCAAGCCTTCGGCCGCAAGCCGTCAGGATTCAGCGTTCTAGCGGCGCCGTACCAGGGCAGCCAGGGCGAGGCCGGCCAGCAGCAGGGGCAGTGCGACCGGAGGGCTCTCCTTCTTCTCCAGGGCCTTGACATCAAACACCAGCCAGTCGGTGTTGATCTCGTGGCCGTCTTCGTCGCACCAGAAGTAGATGCCCTTGGTGTACTTTGGAACGTCGAAGCCCATGACGCCGCTGCCGCCCGACTCGACGCGAACATTGGCTAGCGAGATGTCCGGCTTGGTGTCGGTCCGGCCCCGGTCGATCACTTCCATGGGCGCAACGAAGTAGTGGTGCGTGTTGTTGCTGTGGTTGCGCACCGTAATGGTCGCCTCGGTGCCGCCGTCCACCGGATCGCGGGTCCCCTCGTCCACCTCGAAGCAGAAGGGAGCGCCACCCAGGCAGGGGCCGTTGCGTACAGAAATGACCCAGTCCATGTGGGGCGCCTTGCCGTGCGCGGCCGCGGGGGCTGCCAACATCAAAACCAGGAGGAGGATCAGGGCGCTTCGCATCGTTGCGCGGATGCAGCCACCCCCCTTTACGCTAGCCGCTCCGTCGATGCAGCGCGGCCGCACCGATGCAGCCCGCCACCGCCAGGCCGACGCCCGCCAGTGGGGTGTCCTCGCGGGGGACCGCGGCTTTTGCCACCACGCTCAGTTCCAGGGTTTCGTCGTGGCCTGGCTCGCCGCACGAGAGCCTCAGACCACCGGCGTCGGGCACCTCGAAGTTGACCGACGTGTCCTGCTCCGGTTCAAGAAGACCGGTTTCCACGATCGGCTCCTGCGTGCCGTCGGCGTGGTGGGCCAGCAGGCGCAGGTTGTGGGGGGTCGTGGCTTCGTTGCGCACCCCAAGATGCACCTCTTCGCCGGCGGGCAGCCGGCTTGTGGGACCTTCCACGACGACGAGGCAGGGGCCGTCCTCGCACTCCCGAATGGCGACCCTCCACGCGATGGCGTCGTCGCCGTGGGACGCGGCGGGGGCAGCAAGAACGACCAGCAGTGCCAGGCCGACCAGGCCGACCAGGCCTGCCAGGCCAGCTACGCCAGCCACGGCGATGCGCGCTGCCCCGGTCGCTGGCGACCCCAAGGCAACCGGCGGTCGAGCAAGACCGGGCCTCACGCCCATTCCCGGCGCCTCTGGCTCATCGCTAGACCAAGCAGAAGGACCGCCAAAAGGGCAAACGGCGCGGGGCTCTCTTTCTTCTCGGCCGGAAGGACGGTTGCGTTGAACCACATCCCCGCCTCCTCGTGGCCCGGCGTATCGCACCAGATGTACAGGTCCTGGATGGTCGTGGGCACCACGAAGCTGGTTCCCCGCAGCACGCCACGGGGCAGATCGTGGCTTGCCGCCAGCGGATTTGCCACAGTGGTGTCGCGCCGCTCGGGGTCCGCCTCCGACAGCGTCGTCACCCGTACGTTGTGCTCCAGGTCGTTGTCGTTGCGCATCAGGAGCACCAGAATCTGCGCTCCGTGCACGGGCTTTGGCTCCCCCATGTACGGGAGGAAGCACAGGGTGCGGTTACCCTCGCAGTCCCGGTCACGCAGCGCCAAGTCCCACGTGATCTCCTTGCCATGCCCTTCGTGAGCAACGCCGGCCCCCGCAGCCACCAGGAGCCCGACACAAATCCAACCGACCCACCTCATGGGGCCTGCAACCGGCCAGGTGAAAAAACGCTGCCCGCCCGGCCACCTAGATCTGCGACCCCACCAGCGTCCCCAGCGCGAAGGTGATGCTGGCGGCCAGGACTCCCACGAACACCATTTCCAGGCCCGCCTTCCAGGGATTCAGGCGGCTGGCGCGGGCCCGGACCACTCCCGCCACAAACAGGCCGACCACGCTGGCGGCCGTACTCAGCAGCAGGGCGTTGGAATTGGCAAGAGCGTAGGGAAGAACGGGCAGGGCGGCGCCCAACAGGAAGGCGAGGACGATGTAGACGGACGCCTTCCAGGGGTCGCGATCCGTCTCGGGGCCGATGCCGAACTCGTCGCGCATCATGTAGTCCAGGAAGCGATCCTCGTCGGAGGCGATGGCTTCCGTGGCTTCGTGCAGGACCCGGCCACTGAGGCCCTTCTCCTGTAGGCTCTCCAGGAGTTCCTTGCGCTCCAGCCCCGGCCACTTGCGAATGTGTTCCCGTTCCCGCTGCCGCTCCGCGTCGTAATACTCGGTCTGGCTCTTGGTGCTGATGTACTCGCCAGCCGCCATACTCAGGGCACCGGCCACGGCGGCGGCAATGCCAGCCGTCAGGATTTGGCCAGCGCCGAAAGAAGCGCCCGCCACGCCTGCCGTGAGGGCATACACGCTCACCAGGCCATCATTGTATCCCAAAACCAGGTCGCGGATGTAGTTGCGAAAGAGCCCATGCTCGTGGATTTCTCCCTTGGGCTCCTGGATTCGGCTCCCCAGAAGGGCCCCGTGCTCCTCCTGGAGTTGTTGCAATGTCTTCTCGCCCGCCTCGTCCGCCACGACCCCCGATCCCGAGGGGGGAGGGATCACGCTTGCCACTTGACTTCGCATGGACATGTCATTGCCGCCATGGCAAACCACGCCGCCACCGGCGACCAAAAACACCGCCCATGACCGAGAAAAAGATCGGCACCATTGAGCACTATTACCCCAAGGCCCACGCGGCCGTCGTCCACGTGGAGAAAGGCACCCTGCACGTAGGCGACACCATTCACGTGGTGGGCAACCGCGACGACGTGACCGTCAAGGTCAAGCGCATCGAGATCGAACACCAGAGCGTCGACGAGGGCCGCACCGGCCAAAGCGTCGGCGTGCAACTGGAAACGCCAGTCCACGAGAAGGCCGCAGTGTACCTCGTCCAGTAAAGGGAGCCATGAACAGCAGCCGGATAGCGCAGGTAGAAGAGCGCCCGGAGCGCATGTGGTGGCCATGGATGAGTCCCTGATACAGACGGACTTTGTAGCCCTCGACAAACGCGAACCCGTGCGCCGCGTGCAGGGCTGGCTACAGGGGGAAACGACCCGCCGACCCCTCGTTCTGGACAACAAGAAACCGTTCGCCATCGTTAGCTCCCGCGCGTTTCTCAACCGCAAGGCGCAGGAAAACACGCGACTGGACAAGATCCTGACGCCGGTGCCCGTTGTGAACGCCCACGACGAGCCGAGCCAGGCCATGGCCAGGATGGCTGCGGCAGGCGTCTCCTATCTGCCCGTGGCCAACGAGCATGGCCACTGCGTCGGCTACATCGATGCCCTCACGCTCCTGCGCGAATTGCCCCCGCCCAGCCCGGAGCCCACGGCAGCCGACCTGATGGGAGAAGCACCACCACTCTTCGAGGACGGCCGCGCCGAGGACGCGATCCAGTTGTTCTCCCGCCAACAGGCAGACATCCTGCGCGTCATCGATGCACGCAGCCAAACCATTGGCACCGTCGAACGCGCCAGCATCAATCGCATCGTACAGGAATCCGACACGCGCATGGGGCGCAAGGATTTCGCTGGCAACTCAACCCCCCTGCGCCGCCAGGAACTGCGGGGTTTGATCAACAATTCCCTGATCGAGGTCCCAGACACGGCCAGTTACGACGAGGTCATTGCGATCCTGGAACGCGACGGCTCGGTGTTCGTCCGCCAGGGCAAGCGAATCGTCGGCCTGGTAACACCCCTGACGGCCCTGCGCGCGGTGCACGAGGCCTTCGCCTCGGCTCGCACTGCCACGATTGCCCGGTAGCCGATCCGCTGCGCCACGGCATGCCCCGGAACAGTCCGGGCACGGACAAGGCACGTCCGGCAGTGGCCCCGCTAGGGCGGCAAGCGCAGCGCCAGGGCCGTCGGCACGACGGCCAGCCGAGTATCGGCGGGAATCTTGGTGCCTTGCGCATCCTTGCACTCGTTGCGCTGGAGCCCTGGGGCACCGTTGGTTTCCTGCCACACCTGGTAGGATGTGCCACCGTCTTGGGCGTAATAGCCGGCCGCAGACGAGTCCTCGGCCGAAAGATCGGCGCATTTGGGAACCCCCTGCACCGTGGGTGTCAGAAGGGCCGTCAGCAGGAGGAGGACCAGCCCTTTGCTGAACATGGACATCCAATGCAGGGCTTCGACACCACTTAGCCGTTGCCTGACTGCACCCTGGAACGGCCAGCCGCTCGCGGTCGCACGCGTTAAGAGGCGGACCCCTCGTCTGCCGCATCCATGCGCGGCGGCAAACCCGCCCACACCCGGGGGTGGGCTCCACGCTGAAGCCCATCCGGGTCGTCGTCGCCATCGCGGAGATCCTGCAACTGTTCAGCTTCCTTTTCGTGATCCCGTTGCTCATCGCGCTGGCTTACGAGCCATGGGACACGTCGTTCCTGGGGCTTGCCCTGCCGCGAAACGCCTACGTCTTCATCGGGTCGTTCCTGATTGCTGCGGCGTTCTGGTTCCCCATCGACCTCCTCACCCACAACGTACGGCTGGATGAACTGCAGGACCGCGAGGCCTACCTGGTCGTCGGGCTGGGCTGGCTCGTCTTGTGCGTCGTCGCCATGCTCCCGTTTCTGATCTCGGGCCTGCTAACGTCCCCCATTGACGCGTTCTTCGAGGCCATGAGCGGCCTGACGACCACGGGTGCGACGGTGATCCGTTTCTCCCTTGATGAGGCAGACGAGTCGATCATGGTGTGGCGCGCCCTCCTCCAGTACGTTGGTGGCATGGGCATCATCGTCCTCTCGGTGGCGGTTCTGGCGCGCCTCACGCATGGCGGCATGCAGCTCCTGCAAGCCGAGGCGCCTGGGCCCGAAGTGACGCGCATCCGGCCCCGCCTGGCGCAGACTGCCAAAAGCCTGTGGCTGGTCTATGCCGGCTACTCGGTGCTTTGTCTCATCGTGCTCTTCGCCCTGATGAAAAACCACGGGCTCGGCTGGTCGGAGGCGTTCTACGACGCCCTGGTGCACACCTTCACGACCATGGCAACAGGGGGCTTCAGCAACCACGACGCCAGCATTGGCCACTACAACTCCCTGGCCATCGAACTGGTCGTGATGGTGTTCATGCTGGCCTCCGGCATCAACTACGCCCTCCACTACCGGCTGCTCTCCGGCGACCGCAAGCCCCTCCTCCGGGATCCGGAAGTCCGCTTCTACGCCACCTCGTTTCTGGCCGCCACCTTGCTGATCACCGGCATCCTGGCGATCACAGGCACCAACGTCCTGGTGGCCCTTCGCGGCGCCGCTTTCACCGTGGCCTCGCTGATCACCAGCAGCGGTTTTGCAACGACAGACTACGACCTATGGCCAGCGGCGACCCACCTGCTCCTCCTACTCATCATGGTCACCGGCGCCACGTCGGGGTCGACGAGTGGGGGCCTCAAGCACGTTCGCATCCTACTGCTGCTGAAGCTGGTCAAGCGGCAAGTCCGGCGCGTCGGCCACCCAAAGGCCGTGATTCCCATCCGCCTCGGCACGGCCACCATCAAGGACAACACCCTGTTCACGGTGGCAGCACTGTTCTTCACGTTCCTGGCGCTCTGGGTGATGGGAACCCTGATTCTCACGATCACGGACCCGGTTCTGGGCCTGGTCGACAGCGCAGGCGCAACCGTGAGTGCCCTCGGCAACATGGGCCCCGCCCTCGGCGAGGTGGGCCCCTCCCGGGGTTACTGGAACCTCTTGCCCAGCAGCAAGCTGCTGCTGAGTTTCCTCATGTGGGCCGGCCGCCTGGAAATCTTCACGGTCCTGATCTTGTTCATGCCACGGGCGTGGAAGTTCTAGCCCTGTCAGTGCAGGCAGATGGCGAAGTTCGGGAGCAGACCGTAGACGCATGCGTTGGGCAGTCGCACACCTGCTAACTGGAGGGGCCCCCAGAAGTAGCAGGCGCGAATGCCGCTGGACGGGTAACAGTCAGAGGGAGTCGGCTGGGCCGGGGGTTCGGGCAGCTCGGCGACCATTTCGTCGCCGGGGTGGTCCCGGCCCTGGCCGTCGATGCAGGGTCCGCGCTGGAGCCCCGGCTGGGAGTTGCTTTCCTTCCAGACCTGACCATCCGCTACGTAATAGCCCGCGGCGCCGGCGGTGGCTTCGTTGCCACAGCCGGTGGCTTGGACCGGGACGGCGAAAATCAACAGACCTGCCAACAGAATGTGCCTTGCAGCAACCATTGGCGCCAGCAACTGCCCCGGGAATAAAAACGCCGAGGCCTACGCTGGGGCCACCAACAATCCCAAAGCCGGCGCCCCACTGGGCGGCCTCGTCCATGACCGATCCCGTCGCCGACCAAGACCGCTTCGCTCCGCATGGAATCTGCTGGGGCTGCGGGCCCGCCAACCCGGACGGGCTGCAAATCAAGAGCCACTGGGAGGACGACCCGGATGCCGGCGGGGATGGCGCGGTTTTCGTGATGCGCTTCGACCCGAAGGAGGCCCACCAGGCGTTTCCCGGCGTCGTCAATGGCGGCATCCTGGGCACGCTGCTGGACTGCCATTCCAACTGGTGCGCGGCCACGGCGCTGATGAAACACCACGGGTGGGATCAGGCCATGTGCACCGTCACGGCGGATTTCCACGTCAAACTCCGCCGTCCGACGCCGTACCCGGGCACCCTGACGCTTAAGGCTCACTGCCTTGAGATCGGCGGCGCCGAGGACCGAATGGCCAAAGTCCACGCAGATGTGTGGGCGGACACGGACGCCGGACCCAAGATCACCGCTACCTGCGACGGGACGTTTGTCGCCGTCAAGGAAGGCCACCCGGCCTACCACCGCTGGGGATGACCGTGGACGAACAGGTGCCGGAATCGCCCGTCTGGCAGCCGCCGGCCCCGGAGGACCGCCGCCCTGGCAACCTGGTGGGGTGGAACCTGTTGTTAGGGTTCGACCTCGGCATCATCGGGTTGCTGCTACTTGGGTCGCTGGCCATCAGTCTCGTTGGCCTTCCAGCGGAGTCCCCGGATACCGATCCGGAGGCGGCCCGTGGCGCGCTGTGGGCGAACGTCATCGTCAGCCTCCTGATCTTCGCCGTCATTCCGCTGGTCTGGCTTCTGGGCACGCGGGTGCGCCCCGTGGCCGGCGCACTGGCCTACCTCAAACTGCGCCAGCCGGTACGCAGCTTCGCCCTCGGGGTCGGCCTGACGGGGTATCCGTTGGCAGCCGTCATCGTGCTTTCCGTTGCCTTGGGCATGGCCGGTTACACTCCTGATACGGAGGGCAACCCCCTGGAGGCCGTGGACTGGCCCCTGGCCGTGGCCATCTCCCTTGGGGCGGGAATCGGTGAGGAAATCCTGTTTCGTGGCATTCTCATGCCGTGGATTGGCCTGTGGGGGCAGGCGATCCTGTTTGGCCTGGCGCACGCGCCCAACGGCTTGGTTGGTGTCGGCTTCACGTTCGCCTTCGGCCTGTGGGCGGGTTGGCTGGTGCGCCGCGGCTGGTCCCTGTGGGCGCTGATGACTGCCCATGCGCTGTATGATCTTGTGCTCCTTTCCTGGAGCATTCTTGAGGGCTCCTGATGGACCCATGGGGGGACACGGCGGCAGCGGCCGCCAGCGCATGGGAGGACAGCGGCCCGGAGCCGCCCAGCGGGCTCACGCCACGGGAGGTTGTGGCCTTCCAGCAATCGGGCCCCGCTGCGCGCAAGCAGGCCGGCATCACGGGTTGGGATGTGCTGCTGGGTGTGGATGCGTCGGTGTTCCTGCTCTTGATCATCGGTGGGCTCCTCCTGGCCAGTACCCAGCCGGCGGGATCCGCCGCCGAGGGGCTGACCACGCAGACGCTCTGGCTTGAGATCGGCTTCAGTTTCGTCCTGCTCACCATCATCCCGCTGGCCTGGGTGGCGGCAACCCGCCGGGAGGCGTACGCCGGCACGTTGCGCTACCTGGGCCTGTACAATCTGGCAGGCTCCCTGCGGGCCGGTGCGTTGTGGGCTCTGGCCATGCTGGGGGGTACCGTGGCCCTCGCGTACGGCTACGAGGCGCTGGGCGGCAGCACCGAGAATCCTGCGCTGGATGCGATGGTGGAGGCCATCACGTGGCCGACGGCGCTGGGCTTGGCGCTGGCGGCTGGCATCGGCGAGGAGATTTTCTTCCGGGGCATCTTGCAGAAACGGCTGGGCCTATGGGGTCAGGCGCTCCTGTTCGGCTTGGCGCATGCTTCCTACGCCACCGTTTTGCAGGTGGTCCTGCCGTTCGGACTAGGACTATTCTTCGGATATCTGGTGCGGCGCGGCGGCAGCCTTTGGGTTCCTATCACCGCTCATGTGCTCTTTGACGTGGTGGCAATTGGGGCGTCCAAGCTGGGTGCTTGAGGCATCGTCCGGGCGTCCGTGCTGCTTGGACCACAAGAGGTAAGAGGCACGCCAAGATGTCAAACGGTATCATGGCTGGCCGGGAGGTGGTTCGGTGGATGTCGACCTGAGGGCGCGCAGCGGAGCCGGGCCAACCCTGGTGGGTCGCCTTCTGACGGAGTTGGAACTCCTGCGCCGCCACCTGAACCTGCTGCGTGAGGTGCAGCGGGAGGGGCCGCGGGGGATACTCCGCCTGGGAGATGCCCTCGGTGAACCCGCCCACCGCATCCGTTACTCGCTCCGGCTGCTGGAGGAGGCCGGTGTCATCCAGGCAACCACCACGGGGGCCAGGCCCATCGACGACCTGGAGGCCGCCGTCGCCAGCATTCAGGTGAGCCTCGAAAAGGGGGCCGCGGACCTTGATGCCCTCCGCTGCGAGGTCGCCCGGCTGCAGGAAGCGCTCCAGGAAAGTTAGGCGCCGTCGATACGGCAGCCGCCGACGTGTGCTGCATTGCCCCCGCCGTCGCGGTCGACGACAACTCTTTGGCCGACTGGGTCCGCCTTGCATGCGATTCGGACCGCCACGGTCGAGCCAATCCCGTAGAGCCCAACAGCCGGAGGGACGTACCACCTCCAGATCGGTCCGCCAAGCAGTCCCTTCGGGCTGGCCAGCGCGGCCAGATGGTCTTCGGCCGGGCCACGGTGCGAAGGAAACACCCCAGCAGGCCATGGCGCACAGCGGCGCCCACGGCCGCTGCCATGTCCGTGCGGAGCGGTTGTGGCCGCACCCAAAGGTTATGATTTGCTTCCAGGATACCAGGCAGGCTTTCCATGAAGACCGCAGCAATCCTCGCATGCATGGCCATCCTCCTGGTCTCAGCGCCCGCCCTGGCGCAGAGCCCCGCCGACCCCGTAGTCGAAGAGCTGGAACCTGCCTGCGCAGCCCTCCATGCTGCCCTGGCATCACAGGGGGTCGCCGACGAGGTGCCCGTCAGTCACCCGCCGCAATTCCAGCCGCAGGACCCGCTGGCAGACCATGACAACTGCCGCGACCTTCGCGATGCGGTCGAGCACGAGGCCTACGGCGGGCGCACCCTCCCATCCCGATTGGAATGCCACCGGATCAATGGCAGCATGACTTGCGTCGGCTACAACTGGTACGGCTGCGACCTTGCGCTTGCTGCCGGCTACGGGATCTACGTTTGCATGGGTGGTCTCTACCCCTACCGCTGACCCCCGGCGGCGCCCCAGGCCAGGCGGGTCTCAAAGCTGAGCGATGTTGCCCCAAGCCACCGCCTGCGGCCCTCCGCGCCGTCCGCCAACCTGAAGTCGCCCGGCCCGTCGGGAGACCCGTGCCTTTCCGCCTGATCGACCACACTGCCGATGTCGCCATCGAAGCGACGGGCTCCAGCCGGGAGGAAGCACTCGTCGAGGCCGGTCTGGCGCTCACCTCGGTCATGACCGGAGTCAAGAATCCAGCCCAGGAGTCTGGGGTTGCCGGCGAGCCACTGGCCGTGGAGGCCCCCGATCTGCCCGCGTTGGCCGTCGCGTTCCTCTCCGAGCTCCTCTGGCTCGTCGACTCCGAGGACAACCTATGGACCGGCGGGACTGTCTCGGTCACCGACGGCCCGGACGGACCCATCCTGGAGGCCTGGCCAGAACTGGCAAGGTTTGACCCCCAACGCCATGGCACAGGCGTCGAAGTGAAGGCTGTGACGTACCACGACGTCACCTTCGAGCCGCGCGGGGAGGGGTGGTTCATCCATGTGCTCCTGGACATCTGAACCAGGACAGCCGCCCTCCAGTTGAACCTCGAGTGATCGGGACCAAACGACGCGCCCGGGAGCCCGCGCCCCTGCAGGGCAGCCCCTGCCGAACCGATTGCCATCGTGAGAACAGTTTATTGTAGCCGGGCCATCCCAAGGGTCATGCTAGTTGCTGGCTCGCCGCGACGACTTGCCGCCCTCCTGGCCGCCCTGATGTGCGCGCCCGTTTGTTTTGCGGCTGAGAATCCGGCGGCTGGCCCCGCCAACGACAACATCACCACGGCCACGGATGTCGCCTCGCTACCCTTCAGCGACGCGGTGGACCTGAGCCAAGCCTCAGTAGAAGGCCGCGAGCGCATCGCGGAGTCGTGCGGCGGCGGCGTGGAGCGGTTGACCTCCTCGGTCTGGTACCGCTACGCAGCCCCCGGCAGCGGGTATGTGGATGTGGTGGCCTCCCCGGCGGCGGCCTTTGCTCCCACCATCGATGTCTTCCGGGCCCACCTGGACACGGCGGAATCCATTCGTTACCAGGCCTTGGGCGCGGCGCGCGGCGTCCTGGAGCCCGCCGGTCGCCTGGCCGACGATGGCCTGCAACGGGTCGCCTGTGACGTGGCTCCAGTGGCAGGCGCCTCGGCAGAGGTTCACTTTGAGGCTTCGCAGGATCGGGTTTACTACATCCGAATCGGGTCGCTTGACGCCGCGGATGTGGTTCTGGTCAAGATGAAAGAGCACATTGCCACCGCGCCCAGCAACGACGATGTTGCCGCGGCCACCTCCTTGTGTGTGCCCTACTGCTTCGTGAAATCGAGCAACGAGGGCGCGACGCTGGAAGACTTCGAGGGCGCCGCAAATCCCTGCGGCTTCCACACGATTTGGTACACGGTCACGGCCGGTGTCGAAGGCCTTGAGGCCACCTGGACCACCCAGGGCTCCAGCATCAAGGAAACGGTGGCCATCCACCACGCGGCAACCGGAGCCGCGGGCGCGGCGTCGCTCGGGCCTGGTTCGTGCGACACGTCTGGCGAAGGCACCCTGAGCCTGCTGCCCGGCGAGACTGCCTACATTGGCCTGGGTAGCACCAACGGTCGCCAGGGCAAGATCGCTTTCGAACTGTTGTAGGCGTGGCCGATCCGCCTCGACGATCCGGAGCGAGCCATCCGGGTGTGCAGCCCTTTGCCTGCGTTGAGGCCCGGCTGCAGCGGCCCCTTTTTCCAAGGCGGGCACATGCGGCGCTGCCAGGGAGTTTCCCCTTCCGTTGGTGGTTTGACCATGACCCGCTTCGTCGCCGTTCTCCTCTGCCTGCTCATGATGCCCTTCGCGCTGCCCTCGGCGCAGGCGGACCCCCCGTGGAACGACCAGCAGCAGGCTTTCGCGTACGTGACCTCGAATCAGTTCCATGTCACCGTGGACACAACGGAGGCCACCCTGGACCCCGGCGAACCCCGTGCCTGCGGCGGCCACATCGGCAACACGGTTTGGTACTCTTTCACGCCCCTGGAGTACGGCAGCGTGGTGCTCAACACGTTCGGATCCTCCTTCGATACGGTCATGGGCGTCTACATCGGATATGACTACGAAATCGACTTCCAGTACGTGACGTGCAACGACGACGCGCCCGGCTCCGCACAATCGCGCCTGGAATTCGCCATGATCCCCAACAAGGTGTACCAGTTCCAATTGGGCGGTGCCGATGGTGCGTCTGGAATCCTGGAGTTTGATTTCGCTTTCACGCCGGCGCCAGCCAACGACCTGCCCGAGAATGCCGAGCGGATTCCGGCCCTGCCGTTCGGGATCACCGCCAACAATTTCGGTGCTACCCACCGCCTGGAGGACCGTACGTGCGGAAGCCCCCGGGCGACCCTGTGGTACCGGTACAAGCCCAGCGTCGGCGGCACCATCGTGGCGGACACGTTCGGATCCGATGTTGACACCACCCTGGCGGTCTACGTCGAGGGCACGTCCGATTTCCCCACCGCCATTTGCAACGATGACTGGCTTCAGGACAAGCAATCGCGGGTGGCTTTCGAGGCAGCGGCTCGAACCACCTACCTCTTCCAGGTGGGAAGCGCCACCGGCAAAACCGGCAACTTGCATCTCAACGTGGATTGCCTGCCCGACTGCGACCCGCTGCCCAACCACCCGCCAGGCAATGATGACCTGCGAGATGCCACCATCCTGAGGGGCTTCGGCGGCACCGACAGCGTGGACACCACGCTGGCGACCACGGAAGCATTGGAGCCCCAGCCTTCCTGCGTCGCCAGCGACGCCACCGGGGCGGCGGCGCCCCTGCCCACCCCCGTGCAGGCCACCGCCTGGTATGCCTACGACGTTCTGGCCAACGGCGAGATGGTCATTGAGGCCAGTGGGCTGGACCAGACCGTCCTGACAGCCTACAACGACACCTTGCTTCTGGCAGGCGACGTGGCATGCGTGTCAACCACCGGGCCCGCCCGATTGGTCTTCAACGCCACCGCCGGCGAAACCCTCTGGGTCCAGGTCGCGACGCTCCTGCCGGCGGGCGGCCCAACGGAATTCAGCCTGGCGCTGACGCCCTTCGTACCCAACGATGCCATCGCCCTCGCCTCCGTGGTCACGTCCCTTCCCTACACGGACTCCCAAAATGTCCGCCTGGCGTCGGAAGAGGATGGTGAGGGGTGGTGCTCGTACACCCACAGCATCTGGTACCGATACACGGCCCCCCACGACCTGACGCTCCTGGCTTCCGTGGCCGGCGAGAGCGCCCACAGCGTGGCGATCCATCTGGCGGAGGACGACCGCCCTGCGCGATCTTACGTGGATTGCCGCGCCAGCACTGTGGCCAGCACCGACCCCGTGCGCGTGTCCACGCGGGCCGAGGCGGGGCAGACCTACTTCATCCGCGCCGCCGCTGGCGCTTCGCCGGGAATACTGCATGTGGGACTGGAGGAGTTGCCGCTGCCCACCAACGACGAGCCGGCCAGCGCCACGGACCTGGCCACGCTGCCGGCAACGGGCTGGCTAAGCAACCGTGGTGCCAACGACGATGCCGATGCGGTTCCAGGTACCTGCGGCAGCACGGGCACCGATAACTCCGTGTGGTACAAGTACACGGCGTCGACCCCCCTGCGGGCCTTGCTGAGCGTGGCCGCCTTCCAGTCCACCACCCGCCTGGAAACCTACCGCATCGTTGACGGCGTCCGCGAGCCTGTCGATTGCCTTTACTATTACACCGGCGATATCGCAGTCGGGATTGGCCTGGAGGCCGGGGAAACCGGTTACTTCCGGCTCACGTCCTACCGCGAATCCGATTTCTCCTACACGTTCGAAGTGCGGGACCCACTCCCCCACGACGATTTTGCCGACGCCAAGGTCATCGGTTCCGTCCCGTACCATGACGACACCGACACGTTCACGGCGGGGGCGCAGGACGGGGAAGCGGGCGCCTCCAGCCAGCGTACCATCTGGTACGCCTTCACTCCTGATGCTGCTGCCCCCTACCGGTTGAGCATTGGGGGCTACGACGGCTTCAAGGTGGCCTCCGTCTACACCGGCTCGGCCCTGGACCAACTCACCTATCTTGGCAGGGGCACCGGTTATGGGGAGGCAAAAATCGACCTCGCCGTCCAGCCGGGCACCACGTATTACTTCCAGATTCAAACGCGGCGGGGTGAGCCGGCCGACTTGACGGTTGATCTCTTCGAACTGGTGCCGCCGGCCAACGATGCCTTCGCGCAGGCTACACCCCTGTCGTTGCCCGTGGCGTTCATCGCCGGGCCGTCCCTGCCGACGGAAGAAGCGGGTGAACCCCTACCCTGCGGGGACATGAGCCGCACCCAGTGGTTCCGCTTCGACGCCGCGGCCACGCAGCCGCTGAGCATCCATACACTTGGCTCCGATTACGACACGGTCCTGGCCATCTACGAGGACACGACGGGCGGTACTGTCGGGGACCTGAGCCTTATCGGCTGCAACGATGACGATTACGGCACGCGCCAATCCCAGGTTCACCTTGACGCGGTGGCTGGCCACACGTACTACTTCCAGGTGGGTGGCTGGGAAGGCCAGTATGGGCGCCTGGTGCTGACCAGTGACGAGACCGTGGTCCCCAACGATGATTTCGAGGATGCCCTGGAGGCCGTCGGCCCTGCCTTCAGCCACGAAGTGGATCTGCGCACAGCCTCCGCCCAAGCCGGCGAGAGCGCGTCTTGCACCGGCGCCTATGACTTCGGCCACACGGTTTGGTACCGGTTCACGGCCCCAAGTGACGGCGTCCTGGCCGTCGACACGGGGGACTCTGGGCACCGGGCGGCGCGCGCCGTTTACCAGGGACCCGGTTTGACCGACCTGACGGAATTGGCATGCAGCCGGTACTACTGGCACGAGGTGGAGGTGCCCGTGTCGCAGGGAGAGACGTACTACATCCAGTTCGGGGAAACCAACCGGCGTGCGACCTCCATGACGGCCCTGATTGACTTCGTGGTGGCACCGCCCAACGACAACTTCGACCAGGCGATCCCGGTCGCGGGCCCGGCCACGCTGCTGGCGGACACGCGGGCTGCTACCTTCCAGGCTGGCGAACCCCGCGAATGCGGTGGCATCCAGAATACAGTGTGGTACGCATTCACGCCCACCCAACCGGGCTATTATCGGCTCAACACCGAGGATTCCGACTTCGAAACCGTTGTGTCGGTTAGCACCGGACCAAGCATGCGTTACCAGTACAACCTAGGCTGCGACCGCGGCGCTGCAGAGCCGTTGCGGGGCAAGTTGGATTTCCTGGCCTCGCCCGGTGTGACCTATTACATCCAGGCGGGCGGTCGCCAGGGGGACACGGGTCTGCTGGTTCTGGACGTCTCCATTCCGAGCGATCCGCAAGTCTTCGACGGGGTCTTCGAGTAGGGGCCCCGCGGACCCCACTCCGCGCATGGCCCCGGGATGCTCGGGCGCCCGCCGTCGGCCACTGCGCGGAGCTTCCCACGCCTGGGCGCGTCAGCTTCGCTGCTGGCCGCGGTCAGGCGGTGCCAGGGGGCCGCCGGCCGGGGCACACGCCGAGCGTAGCCTTGCCTTCGTTCTCCTACAGTTCCTCCGCCGCGTGCCGGTCAACGTGCGGGTGGCGGATCAGTTCATCCAGGAGGCTCTCCGGCCGGGGTTCGTTGAGGACGAATTGTTCGCGCACAATTTGCAGGCTCTTGCGCTGGCCGGGCCACGGGTAATTGGCGAGGGCCTCTTCATGGCTCACCCAGCGGAAGTCCGTGTGCTCGTCAGACAGGACCACCCTGGCTTCCGGGTCCACGCGTGCGGCGAAGACCGCGCTGAGAATGATCTGGTCCGACTTGGCGAGGTAGAATCGGTTGACGTAGCTGGCTTGATAGAAGTGAAGAGGCGTCAGGCCTGTCTCCTCCATCAGTTCCCGGTACGCGGTCTGGTACGCGGTTTCGCCGGCCTCGATGTGGCCCTGCACCATCTGCCAGGTCCCCCCCAGGAGGATATGAGGCGCCCGCAGCATCACCAGCCATTCGTCCCGGCCGTCGGGCAGCACGCGAAAGACGTGGCAATCGACGAAACGGGATGTGATCTCGGGCACAAGCTGGAAGCGGGATGCTGGCGTTTAGCCCGTGCGGCTGGCCTGGGCGGCTTGCCTGGCGGTCATCAGGGCCACCGTGTCGGCGTGGGTGAGCACCCATAGCCCGTAGGCGCCAACCCCCGTGCCGAGGGGCAGCACGGGCAATGCCATGACGCACGCGGCGATGGCCCACTTGCGACCCCACGTGATGTTCGTGAGCAGCGCGATGCCTGCAAACAGGGCAACGGGAACGAACGCGGCGGCCATTAGCGCCACCATCGTCAGGGTGTCGACGCCAGCCATGCGACCGAGTACGAGACCACCGGCCAGGGCCAGTAGCGCCCACAGGATCAGGGAGATCCCGACCAGGCGGATGTGAATGGTCATTCTCGGACGGTCACGCGCCATGCTTCTTCCCAAACCATCAGAGGAACGCGGACCTGTATCAATTCCATGGTAAGGGGCTGCAAGAACCCCGGCTCTGGGCATTCCACGGCGCACAAGCCGGTCAGCCGCGGGAGCCGGCGCGCGTGGGGGCCGGAGCGGTTCTGGGGCCTTTCCCCCAGCAGGCTTGAGGGGCGCGGTCGTGTTGGCAGGCGGGCCGCCAGCGGCGGCGATCATGCCCGCCTGGCGCATGCCGCCACCCAGCGCCTTGCGGGCATGGCGGGCGCGGTCGATGAACTCCGAGGACCCAACGATCAGGCTGCCGACGGGGGTCGAGCGCCGGGGCCGCCGCGGCCCTTGGTCCGTCACCCGGCGGGGGTGGTTGAACGTAGGGCGCCGCCGC
>JBFIJP010000029.1:0-17914 GCA_041600695.1 Thermoplasmatota archaeon
CGCGCGGGCGTCTTCAAAGTAAGGCAACCGCACCTTTCGGTACGGCGTCGAGAGTCGATCTTCAAGGCAAGCGCCGAGGGCGGCGACATCGCCGGCGTGGCAGGCCGCCACCAGTGCGGCGGCGTTGCCGATATTGGTAACGGCGTCGGCCATGGGCACCGAAGCCGGCAGCAGGGCACGCATTTCCCGCGTGGGGAGCGCTAGTTCGGGTGCCACCACCGCCATGTGCAGGTCCTCAGGGGGCTGGACACGCAGCAACATGGGGCGACCGGCGCGCACACGAACCAAGGCGACCCCGCCCAGAACCACCGCGGACACATCGTCGAAGTGGCGGCCAGCGGCAACGGCTTCACCCGCGGCGGCGGCCTCCACGAGTGCCTGGGCAGACAGTCCCAGTTCGGGGTGCAGTGCGTGGAAAGCAAGCGCCGCGCCGCCCGCCGACGATGCAGAACTGCCCAGGCCCGACCCACCAGGCTGACCCTTGGCGATGCGCACCTCGTAGCACTCGTCCAGGCCGGAAGCCCGGCGCAGGTGATCCAGCGCGGCGCCAGCGACGTTGGCCGACCACTGGGTTGGAAGCGAATCCGCACCCGGGCCGTCCATCGCGATGCGGTCCTCACTGGCCACGGCCAACTCGATTCGGTCGCCCAGACCGGCCAATGCCAGGCTGAAGGTGTCGAAACCGGGACCAAAGTTGCCGCAGGTCGCGGAGGCCTGGATGACTACCGATCCAGCGCTCACGCCCGCACCCCGCAGCAGGGCGACATGCCAACAGCCAACCTCGTTTCCACTGGACCACCTGGACTCCAAAACAGGGCCAAGCGATCCACAGCCTAAGCCGTGAACCGCGTCGTGCGGCGCGTCACCGTCGTGGTGGTGCCCAACATCTGACCGGCTCGACACCGGATGCGATCCTAGTTAGGGGTTGCGTTGGCGTTCCGGGTTGACCGGGCGCCCTCAGCCGCCCGCTAGCATTGCAGGACGATATTCAACCCGCCGTTGACGTTGTTCCACGCTGCCTCCAGCCGCCAGGTACCGGCGGAGCCGCGCAGGGACTGAACGTCATTGCTGCCACCGTTGCCACCGGAGGTATCCTGGTACAGGACTGCACCCTTCTCGTCGGTAACAATCACGGTGACGGAGCCCTGCCCGCCGAGGCTCACGGTGATCTGGCCATCCGTATCGCATGCAAGCTCTTTGACATCAGAGCCGCTGCCGCTGCCGCCGAAGTTGATGATGGCCTGATTGGTGCCACCCGAGCAGCCGGCAAGCAAAGCACAGACAAGGACGGGGAACACCCAACGAACGTTCATGCCGCACCCACGGTGATCAGGCCAATAAAACATTACGCCTGCGATTCGTTGCATGGTGCCCGTTCGGTGGGCCAGCCATCGTCATCTGCCGGAGGAGGCAAGAGCGATGCAGGGACTGTGCCGGCACCGGTTTGCCGGGCGCGATTATTCCGACTCAATGCGGGGCGCAAGCAGGTACACGATGTGCCCGGCGCCGTCGGCAATGTCGAACTCCATCTTCACCGGGTAGTCCGTGCCGAGGTTGAGTGTCAGCGCCTCGTTGCCCTTGACCGCCTTGACCATGTTGGAGAAGTAGTCGAGGCTGAACATGGAGCGGCTGCGCTCGGGGGCGTGGATCTTGACGAGGTCGTCGCCCTCCAGCCTGAGGTGCACCTGGTCCGTGTCGCCCTCTGCGACCAATTCGAACACCTGCCCCTCCGCGATGAGGGCGATGTGGTCGCTGACGGCGTCGGACGCCTTGATGCCCTGGAGAACCTCGCCAGCCATCAGGCTGACCTTGTTGGGCAGGTTGAGGTTGGGCACCTTGGGGTCGCTCATGTTCTGGGTATCCACCAGGGCCATGCGGCGGGTCAGGTGGCCGATGCGGAAGACGAGCCGGTGGGCGTCCTCCTTGTATTCGATGCCGATCTCGTCGCCGCTGCTGGCCAGCTTCAGGATGTCCTTCAGCTTGTCCAGATCCAGGCCGAGGTCCATGTCGTCCGCCTTGAACTCAATGAAGGCGCCCTTGCCCAGTGACAAATCCACCATGGCAACGTGGGCCGGATCAACAGCCTTCAGGCTGAGGCCATCGGGAGACAATTGGATCTTGGCCTCGTCGACGAGCGTGTGCACGGCGTCGAGCACCGTCTTGAGCGTCTCCGCCTTCACCTTGGCCTTGAACATGATTGCTCCCGATTGGGGGCGCCCATTCAGGAGACGCTCTTAAGGCTCTTGGAACGGAGGTCGGCCTCGGGGACGCTCTGGCGGCACCCCATCAGGGTTTGCTGACTGGCGCGGCTCTGGCGCGACTGCCCGCCCGCAAGGCCGTGCCCGGCTAGGTCGCAAACGCTTAGCGTGCGCCCGGAGCGAACGACTCGCCCTTCGGCCTGAAAGCGGTCGCTGACGGCGGGGTGCGGCAGCTTCACCTTGAATTCGACGGAGAGCACGCGATGGCCAGGCGGCATCTGGGTGAAGCCGGCGTAGCCCCCGGCGCTGTCGGCGATGGTCGCCAGGACCCCGGCGCCAATGAAATCGTCTTGCTTGCACAGGTCCTTGCGGTACGGCAGTTCGACGACGCCGCCAACGACGCGGCTACGCGGCTATCGTCAACGGTGGCGAGCCTTGCACCCAGCAGGTTCATGAGGGTCTGCTGGGCAAAGCTGTCGCGGACTGCCTCGCCCTGCTCCCGAGTGATGGCCGCGCAGAGCCAGCGGGTTGGGAATTACAAGGCCTTGCGGGGACGCGCGAGCGGCGGCGACCTGGATCAGAGCGACTTCAGGTTTCTTCGAGCCAGGATTGGAGTTCGCTCGGGGCAACCAACGTGCGCACGGTCTGGCTGCGAGCAACCTGGGCTGGCTGGCGCCAGCTCCCCAGGATGCGGTCGAACACGCGGGTGGTGACGCCGAACCAGTAGTGTTCATTCTTGTAATGGTGCCAGAGGTGCATCCGTTTGAGGAACCGATTCCAGGGCATCCAGGGTTGGACGCCGGGCCGGTGGGCGGTCAGGTGGACGTACTCGTAATAGACCAGTCCCAGGAAGTTGCCGAAGCTCAGCGCCGCCGCGGCGCCGGCGTCCCGGGTGACGGCGAAGTAGACGGCGAAGTAGAGGACGCCGATGGAGACGCTGATGCGCGGGTCGTTGAAGAGGAAGTTCAGTTCGGGCGGATCGTCGTGGTGCGCCACGTGCTGTCGGCTGACAATGCGGCCGGCGGGGCGGCCTGCGAAGTGGTGGAAGACCCAGCGGTGGACGATGTACTCGCTGGGGAAGAAGATGGCCAAGCCGATGGCTACCAGCAGTGCTGCCTGGGCTGGCGGCGGAGGCATGGCGATGACAAGGGCCGCAGTCAGCACGAAGCCGGTCCATTTGGGTAGCATGCGCCGGTGCGTGAACCACGGGCGGAGGGTTGCCGTGGCATGGGTCATGCCGGTTGATCGGGCTCCTGAGACTTGAACATGAGTCCCATCAGCCAGGGAGCTGGCATCGGATCTGGCCATACAGGGAGCCACTAGGGTGCACAACGCCGAGGGCGATCGGCGAACGCGTATGCAAAACGCTTAAGTCCACGCGCTAATCGCGGGGTGGTGCGCCCGTACGGCGCGGCAAGCTCCGGTTTGCGATCGAGAGAGGCATAGCTATTTTTTGGACAGTGCCAACTTCAAATAGGGTACCCCCTTGGCCGAATCCAACCACACCCCAACCGGGGGAGGGCACCACCATGAAGACCACCTTGTTCGCCATCGGAATCGGCCTGCTGCTCACCGTCGTCGCCACCCCGGCCGACGCTGCCCCCGAGCTGCCCACCGTGTACTGCTCCCAGGTCTACAGCGAAACCAACGTCGGCCCCGTGACCGTCGTGCGCCGCAACAGCTGCGCCGCCCCCGAAGTCTTCGTCAACGAGGGCTTCTCCAACCCCGAGCTGCCCACCATCTACTGCTCCCAGGTCTACAGCGAAACCAACGTCGGCCCCGTGACCGTCGTCCGCCGCAACAGCTGCGCCGCCCCCGAGATCTACGTCAGCGAGGAGTTCTCCCGCCCCGAGATGCCTCTGCCCGTCTACTGCGCCCAGGTCTACACCGAGCGCACCGTCGGCCCCGTGACCGTCATCCAGAACAGCCCCTGCTCCGTGCCCCGTGTCGAACTCAACGATGACTTCGACGCCACCACCATGGGCAGCAGCCCCGTCGACCCCGGCTGCACCTGGAGCCTGGACAAGATGGTCATCGCTGGCTACGTCTTCCCGGTGCCGGCCAAGTGCCGCGCCCTCGACGGCTTCTAGGCACTTCCCATCAACTCCGTTTGCTTCGCCCCCTCTGCCCCCCTTTTTGCCGACAAGCCCGCCACCGGGCACCGTCGGCCACACAACTTCTATTCTCGACCAACGCCTTTTGTCGGCATGGCCCTGTCCCACGTTGCAGCGCTAGCCACCATCGCCGCCCTCACCATCCTGGCCGCCACCCAAGCATCAGCCCAGGGTGTCGTCCCAGATCAGGTTCCGCTGTTGCCGTGCACAGAGGAATACCTCCTCGTCTCGGCGGGGCCGCTCACGGTGACCCGCGACGGCGGCTGCCGAGTCCCAGAGGTGTTCGCTGCGGGCCGCCCCCTCCCACCAGCCTGTCCAAAGATCCTCGTCGCCGTGCCCGTCGGGCCCCTGACGGTTTATTATGCGCCGTGCACCGACATATGGATTGAGTGAAACGGGGACGGCGATCCGGCCGTGCCTACGCCGCTGCCGCCCGCAGCCTGTCCGGCGATCCTGTACGCGGTGGATCCGGGTTTCGTCACCCTGCATGCAAGCGGCTGTGGCCAAGTCTGGGTGGAGGATCAGGACGGGGAGCAGGTTCTCCCGCCCGCATAGCGCCTAGTACGCCGGTGCGCGCGGCTGGCTTTCCGACCGGCGCAGCAGTTCGACACCCGTGATGATGCCCCAGATCCAGGCGCCGAGCATCATCGGGATGCCGATGAGAATGATTGCCAGGAAAACGCCGCCCAGCATGAGGAAGCCCTGCGCCCAGCCGACCTGTTCGCCAGCAATGAGCGACCCAAGGCCCGGCCAGATCAGGATGTTCAGCAGCAGGGCAACAATGGCGACGGCTTGGCTCACCGGCGGCTTGCCCTGGCCTTGGTACTGGTTGTACACATGCACCTGCGGCCCGGCACCCGTGTAACTCGTCTGACTGCCCCACGCGGAAGGAGGCGGAGTGGGCCCCGATGCCCCTGAAGTCGCGCCAGATCCGGACGACCCGGAGGACCCCGCCGGGCTTCCCCACGGATCTGGCGGGGCTTGTGCAGCCGGTTGCGGTCGCCCGAAACCACAGCGGTTGCAGGCCGGCTGCTGGCCCTCGGGAACGTCGACGACATTGGCGCACTGGGGACACTTGAGCCAGGCCATGTTGGGGCCTGACAGCCGGCTTGTCTTGAAAGCTTTCAGCGCCGCCCGGGCCAATGCAGGGAACGCCTTATTGCCCGCCAACTTCGCCGCTGCATGACCAACCGCCTGGCTGACGAGGCCAGCCCCTACCTGCTCCAGCACAAGGACAACCCTGTGCACTGGTGGCCGTGGTGCGACGAGGCGTTCGAGGAAGCGCGGCGCCGCGACGTGCCCGTGTTCCTGTCCATCGGCTACGCCACGTGCCACTGGTGCCACGTGATGGCGCACGAGTCCTTCGAGGACGATGCAGTTGCGGCACTCATGAACGACCACTTCGTCTGCATCAAGGTGGACCGCGAGGAGCGGCCGGACCTGGACGACGTGTACATGGCCGTCTGCCAGGCCACGACCGGCTCAGGCGGCTGGCCGCTCAACGTGGTCCTCACCCCCAGCCGGGAGCCGTTCTTCGCCGGGACGTACTTCCCCCGCACGACCCGCGGCCACCGCATCGGAATGACCGAACTGGTGCCCAAGGTCGCGCAGGTATGGAAAGAGCGGCGCGACGAAGTGGTGGAGTCGGCTCGGCAGCTCGTGGAGCATGTGAGCCAGGCTGGGACAGCCGTCGCGGGGGGCGACACGCCGGGAGAGTCGGTACTCCACGCGGGGTTCAGGCAGTTGCAGGGCCGTTTCGACGTCGACAACGGTGGCTTCAGCGGGCCGCCCAAGTTTCCTTCGCCACACCTGATCCTCTTCCTTTTGCGCTACTGGAAGCGCACGGGTGAACCGTCTGCTCTCGCCATGGCACGCAGAACCCTCGACACCATGGCGGCGGGGGGTGTTCGCGACCACGTTGGCGGCGGCTTCCACCGTTACTCGACGGATGCCCACTGGCTGCTTCCCCACTTCGAGAAAATGCTGTACGACCAGGCGATGCTGGCCATGGCCTACACGGAGGCGGCGCTGGCCACGGGCGAGGAGGCGTACGAGGACGTTGCGCGGGAAATCCTGGATTATGTCCTGCGAGACCTCCAGCAGCCCGACGGCGGCATCGCCAGTGCCGAAGACGCTGACAGCGAGGGCGAGGAGGGCCTGTTCTACACATGGACACACGCCGAGCTCACAGAAGTCCTGGGCGCTGACGCCGACCGGTTCTGCCGCGTCTACGGCGCCCGGCCGGAGGGCAACCACGACGACGAGTCCACCCGTCAACCCACCGGCCGCAACGTCCTGCACCTTCCCCAGGGCCTGGACGCGGCAGCCGCCGCGGAGGGCATCCCGCCGGAGGCTCTGGCCGAACAGATGGCCCGAGGCCGCGCCCGGCTGGCAGACGTACGGGCCGGCCGGGTTCGCCCGCTGCTGGACGACAAGGTTCTGGCCGACTGGAACGGCCTGGCCATCGCAGCGCTGGCCCGGGCAGGTCAGGCGTTCGACGAACCCCGCTACGTCGAAGCCGCCGAACGAGCCGGCCGCTTCCTGCTGGACACCCTGGCCCCCGACGGTCGCCTCCGGCACCGCTACCGGGACGGCCGTGTGGATGATTCCGGGTTCCTGGACGACCATGCCTTCCTGGCCTATGGCCTGCTGGACTTGTACGAAGCTACCTTCGACCCCGCGTGGCTGGAGGCCGCCCGCACACTCGCGGGGGGCCTGCAAGCCTTCGCCGACGCCAGCGGGGCTCTCCACGTGGCTCCTCCCCGGGAGGACCTGGTGGCCCGCCGCCTGGATGCTTACGATGGGGCGCTGCCCAGCGGCAACAGCGTGGCTGCATTGATGCTCATCCGTCTCGCCCGAATGACCGGTGACACCACATGGGAGGAGACCGCAGAAGGCATCCTTTCGGCCTTCGGGGCCGCCATCGAGCGCCATCCGTCAGCCTTCGCGATGCTGCTGTGCGCCGTCGACTTCCTGGTGGGCCCATCGAGGGAAATCCTCGTCGTGGGTCCCGTCGATCGGCACGATACCCAGGAATTGCTGGCCACCATCCACAATGCCTACCTTCCCAATCGGGTGGTGCTGAACCGCCACGGCGACGGCCATCCTGGTGACGCGGACCTGGAAGCGGTGGCCCCCTGGACCGCCGACCACACCCCCGTTGGTGGCAAGGCGGCGGCCTACGTTTGCGTCAACTACGCCTGCCGGCAGCCCATCACGGATTTCCATTACCTGCAACGGGAACTCTCCTGAGACGCGGCAGCCGCACCGCCCCCGGCGCCGGGCGGCATGTTGTGGATGGCCCGTACGCCCGACCAACAGCCACCAAGCCGCCAGCAAGCCGCCAGCAAGCCGCCACCAAGCCGCCACCAAGCCGCCGCCAAGCCGCCAGCAAGCCGCCGGCGAGCCTTCGCCAAAGGGCCACACCGGCACACGGCCCGGGGGCCAAGTTCTTCCTAGCGGTGTCCGGCCAACTTCGCGGCACCATCCGCCTGGGTCGTCCTTGCCCCGCCCCTGAATCGTCCCGAATCGCCCCTCCCGCCGCTGCGTTGCGCCTCCCACTGTTCCAATAGCGACGAAATAGCCCGCTTGGTGTCCATGGGGAAGTCAGCCGAAAGCATCCAACGGGCGTAATCGGAACGGTCACGCAACAACTGATCCCGGTACTTGCCAAACCCAAGGCGAACCTCCCCCGTGTCGTCGCGGTAGATGCGCCTGGCCCGGTCCAGCCACTGCTTCTCGGGCACCTCGACGGCACCCTGCAGATCCGGCGGCACCTGCCGCATCGCCCGCTGTGCTCGCAGCACATCCAACATGGCGTCGGTGTCCACTTCAGCCCGGTGGGCGTCGGGCAGACCGCGTCCAACGTAATGACGCAAGGCGCCAGCCAACGTGTGGGGATGATTTCGCCGGTAGATCTGGAAGGGGTCGATGAAGGGGTGGTCGATGGCGACGCCGGGCTGGCCGGCTCGCTGGAGCTCGTAGTGGAGGAGGTCGCGGTCAAAGGAATGGTTGTAGGCAATCAGGATGCGGGGCGTGACCAGTTCCTGCATGCGCTCGGCGAAGGCAGTGAAGGGCGGGCGTCCTTCTACATCCGAATCGCGGATGCCATGGATGGCGACCACAGGGTCAGGGATGGGGATGCCGGGCAACACCAGTTCGCTCCAGCGCTCCAGCTCATGCAATTCGCCGTCCAGGCGTACCACGCAGAACTCAACGATTCGATCCCGCTCCGGGTCCAGGCCTGTTGCTTCCAGGTCTAGCGCCAGGTACTCCATCCGAGCAGAGCACCGAGCCAACTATAGATACGCCTTGGCTCGGCGGCAGGGAGCGTTGCAGTGGCCTGCCTGCGCAGCGCGGGCTACGCCGTGGGTCGCCCGAGGCGGGCAGCCAACTCGGCCACGCGGGCCTCAATATCATCGCGTATCAAGCGGAAAAACGCCACATCACGGCCCACCGGATCGTCCAGCCCCCAATCCTCGTCCGTCCGAAGCGTCGGGCAGCTCTCGGCAACGCCGCAGCCCATGGTAATCACGCGGTCGTACGTGCCAAGGGTATCCCAGTCGAGCATCTTCGGGTGGCCTTCCATGGCGATGCCCTTCTCGGCCATGACCGCGATGGCGGTCCGGCTCACGGCGCTGGCGGGCTCGGTGCCGGCACTGGCGGCTTCAAGGCCGGCTGCACGCGCGAAGGCTTCTGCCATCTGGGAACGGCAGGAATTGCCGACGCAGACGAACAACACCCGTGGGGTCACCCCGGGGTCGCTCAAGCGGGCACCTCCTGGGCAATGGGCCGGCGGGCGCGCGGCCATCCGCCGTGTGCCAGGGCCCCCAGCAGGCCACCCACGATGGGGGCAACGATGTAGAGGGGCAGTGCAGCCATGGCGGCTGCGTCACCGGAGGCGAGGGCCGGACCGATGCTGCGGGCCGGATTCAGGCTGGCACCCGTCAGGGGACCCCCGACCAGGGCGGCGAGGGCGACGGTTGCACCGATGGCGGCGCCGGCGGCGCCCCGCGTAGCACCCTGGCTGGTGGCGCCGACGATCACAAACACGAGCAGCGCGGTCAGCAACGCCTCGACGACGAAGGATCCCGAAGGGGATACCAGTCCGCTGGAGCGCGTGCTGCCAAGGGCGGCCACAGGGCCCAGGACGACGCGAAGCAGGATGGCAGCGGCGGCAGCACCAGCCACCTGAACGATGACGTACGGCCCAACCCGGGCCAGGGGGAACCGGCGGGTGGCTGCCAGCGCCAGGGTGACTGCAGGATTGAAGTGGGCGCCGCTGACGTGCCCGGTGGCGTAGATCATGGCTGCAATGACCAGACCAAAGGCCAGGCTGACGCCAAGGCTGCCAAGCGAGCCAGTCAGCGCGTCCACCATGATGGCGCCGCAACCCACGAAAACCAGGGCGAAGGCTCCCGCAAATTCGGCCGCCAGCGCTCGCACGGAGCCAGGGGTCACGCGACCACCCCAACGTCGCACGTGAGCCTGGCACGAGCGCGTTCGATGACCGCCAGGAGTTCGCCAACGATGGGGTCGGCCAAGTCGTAGTGGCTGTGGCGGCCGTTGCGCTCGAAGGTGACGAATCCACAATCACGGAGCATTCGAAGATGGTGGCTGACATTGCTTTGTGTCAGACCAGTGGTGGCAACCACATGGCCCACTGTCGCGGGCCCGGCCCGCAGGGCCTCCAGAATCTGGTGGCGCGCCGGTTCAGCCATGCAGGAGAGGAAATCGTCGCATCCCACATGAGCGCCGACTCATGCGTTCGTAAAGACCTTTGCAGGGCGCCGCAATGGCCAAACAGCGCCCAGACCTCCCGGGCGCATGTTCGACTGGCGCGCCCTGGCCTTGTTCGCATTCCTGTTGACAGGCTGCACGAATACTGCGCCCAATCTGGTCGAACGTGACGTCTCGGTCGCCCCCGGGAGCTTCGCCGAGTTCAACACCCAACTAGCCGCAGGTGCCGTCCTCAGTTGGTCCTGGACCGCCGACGCCCCCATGGACTGGGACCTCCACAGCCACGCCGGACGAGACGTGACCATCCATGAACAAGGAACCGACCAATCCGGCAAGGGTGACTTCACACCCGACGCCGACGGAACCTACTCCCTCTACTGGCACAACACGGCCAGCCAAGCCATCACCCTGAGCTACCGGGCGTGGGGGGATCACGCGCTGGTGAGTACTGTTCCGGGGTAGAGGCTGGGACCGCAGGCGGGGGGAAAACGTGGAGAGGACGCCCGAAAGGGGATGGATTGTTCATTTCGATAGAGGGAAGCCAACACGGGCCTGCCGGGGGCATTCGGGCGACAATGCACAGCGCCGAAGGCCGGGGGGAACGAGGCGAAGCAAGTCGCGGCGACGAGTACGATCTAAGCTTAGGTCATGCCATGACCATTTGCTTTTCCCACTCCCGGCTTGTAATAACCAGAGCCTGTCCGAGGGTTTCCATGTTGATTATGCCAGAAGTTCCGCCGCTCGTCACCTGAGGGAGGTCGATTGGGTCCATGTCGAGCTCTGGGAGGGCGGTTTCAGGCACCGCCGGGGGCGTGGTCAGGCTCGCGCAAGTGCTCGGCCCGAATCGCTCGACGCATCGGTTGTAGGCGGTGCTGTAGACATTAGCCACGAAATCCTGGGCCCCCGCCGCCGCGTCATTGAGGAGCTCCTGGGCGATGGCAAGAACATCGTTGACCGTTGCCAACACCAAATCAATGATTTGGTCGGCCTGTGAAATTGCCTTGGCCAACTCCTCGTCGATCATTTCTTGTACATCATCAAGCAAGGCGAATACCGTGGCCACGATGAACCCAACGGTCGCCCAAAAAGTCGCTAGGGCATAGCCGATTCCTTGGTAGACAAGGATCACCAGCTCGGCCAGCGTTTCACGGATCTCCCGGTATATCTCGCTGATGTCTCCACCTAGAGCGGTGGCAATCTCGACTGCCTTGGAAGTCACCAGTTCGGTGGTCGCAATTGCAACGTCGAGTATGGATTCAATTGTTGGCAGCAGGAGGTGTTCAATGGCGGCGACCAGTTCGCTTCCCCTTAACGTCCAGCAATTCGATACTAGTTGGGCCTGCAAATCATCAATGTCATCCTGATTTCCCGAACCAGGCTCGAAGATCTCTAGCGGCGGCATGGCTAGGCACACTACTTGCACAGATCCGCCGATCGTGTCGTGGTCGGCGGCGGCCGTTGGGCTGAGCAACGCCACGGCCAACAGGCACGCAGCAACGGTTGCGGTTAGTGATCTCATTTTCATTACCTCTTTTCGGTGTGGGTTGGATTCCTAGCCGCGAGCGTCGACTTTTGCGCGGCGGGCGCTCGTGGCTTGGGTCTCGTCGGCGGCAGAATATCCGCGCGCCTTCGAGCAGATTTCCACCTGAGCGTATCTAAATAGATTTGCCGGCTCATTGTGGTTGTATCTGGAACGATTTTGATTCCGCGAGAACCATCCGGTTGCCTCTTGGAGGGCCGCGGAGGCCCATTGTGATTTCCGTTTTCTTTCGGGAAGCGACATATCCCGGCCACGAATTGCGTTTCTCCTTGGCACCGAAACGATGCGTTGCGCCCTCGAACGCACCCGGCTAGCCCTTTGGCTGCGCGCCTGGCAGACTTAGCCGCACGAGCTGCCCCGCCGCTGCGACACCAGACCCCAGAGCCCGGAGGCCGCCCCCACGAGCACAACCAGGATCACTTTCCCCCGGCCGAAGCAAACGAGGGTTGAAGGCCGAGCGCACACGACTCGTGGGGGTCGTTCAGCCCGAGCCACGCATCCACCTTCAACCAAGAACAGGGGGAGAAAGAAAAAGCCCGGCGCCCACGACAGCCAGGCATGGCAGAAAGCCGACGCCACATCAAACAGCGAAGCAGGCGGGGTTTCCCACCCAGGCATAGCACGTCTGTTTGGCGCCCTCCAGGGTGTCATGCACAGTCCCTTCGGCACCCGCGACGACGGGATCTGCGCCCTCGCATGCACCAGCGGCACCGCCGAAGAGGGCGTTGGCAACAGGGTAGAGGTGAGCGCCCGGATCTTGGACCGGGTTGGCGTCGCGCACCTCCTGGCATTCGACGGGCCCCATCGATGCCGCCGTGGCACTGGGGGCGCTGAGCAAGATGGCGGCAAGCGCCAACGCTGTGGTGTATGCTGTTTTCATGGTTTCACCTCAATCGGATCCTTGGCGGCCCGCCAACTCGCCGGCTGGACTCTGCGGGCAATGCGCCAAGTTCAGCTTGATCCGAGGGTTCGACCTTTACCCTTGCGCCGCCCAGGGCTAGGCCACGCAACCATTCGGCCACCCCGGAAACCATTGGGTTTCCGCGCGGTGCGCGGAAACCCGGCACCACAGCCGCTCCCACACTCTTTTTAACGCCCCTCCATGGCCGCGCCGTGACGGGGCAGGCCCAGCCGACGATTCGGCGCGCGCTCGTGAGTGTCAGCGACAAGACCGGCGTCGTGGACTTCGCCAAGCGCCTGGCCGCCAGCGGCGTGGCCCTGGTTTCAACGGGGGGAACCGCAGCCCTCCTGCGCGACCAAGGCCTGACGGTGGAGGATGTCAGCGACGTGACCGGTTTCCCCGAAATGATGGGCGGCCGGCTGAAGACGCTCCACCCGAAGGTCTTCGGCGGCATCTTGGGTGTCCGTGACAACGCGGAGCACGCGGCGGCCCTCAAGGAGCACAACCTGGCCCCCTTCGACCTAGTCTGCGTGAACCTGTACCCGTTCGAGCAGACGGCGGCGGACGATGCGCCGCTGTCGGAGCTGATTGAACAGATCGACATCGGCGGCCCGAGCCTGATTCGCGCCGCGGCCAAGAACCACCGCGATGTCCTGGTGGTCAC
This sequence comes from Thermoplasmatota archaeon, assembly GCA_041600695.1. Lineage (GTDB taxonomy): Archaea > Thermoplasmatota > E2 > JACPAO01 > JAHFTW01 > JBFJVP01. The sequence continues at coordinate 13,157 of JBFIJP010000029.1, forward strand.
CCACCCGGAGCAGTACGATCGCGTGGCCACCGCACTCAAGGCGGGAGACGTGGGCTTGGCGCTGCGCCAAGAGCTCGCCCTGCGGGCATTCCAAGTAACGGCCCGCTACGATGCGGTCATTGCCCGCGTGCTGTCCAAGCGGTTCGGCCTCACCGACTACCCGGAACACCTGGTTTTCGCCTACGATCGCCGCGAAGTGCTGCGGTACGGCGAAAACAATCACCAGCGCGCCGCGTTCTACGAGAAGGCAGGGCCGCGCAACGTGGTGGAGCCCAGCATTGTGCGGGCGAAGCAGTTGCACGGCAAACAACTCAGTTACAACAACCTCCTCGACGCCGACGTTTGCCTGGAGGCGGTCAAGGAGTTCCCGGAAAAGCCGGCATGCGTCATCGTCAAGCACGCTACACCCTGCGGCATCGCAACGGCAGACACGATTCACGAGGCCTGGAACGACGCCCTCGAATGCGACCCCTACAGCCCCTTCGGCGGCATCGTGGCGCTCAACCGTCGGCTGGATCTCCCCACGGCCGAAGCCTTGTCGAAGCTCTTCCTCGAAATCGTCCTAGCGCCCGGCTTCGACGCCGCGGCCCTGGCGCTGCTCAAGCGCAAGAAGAACCTGCGTATCCTCGAAGTACCCGGCCTGGACGGCCCGTACCGCCGCAGCGGCACCCAGATTCGATCCATCACGGGCGGCCTGCTCGTGCAGGACCGTGACCTGAAGCCCTACGAGGCAGACTCGTGGAAGACGGTCACCAAGACCGAACCCACAGACGCCCAACTGGAGTCCATGGTGTTTGCTGCACGCTGCGTGAAGGCCATCCGGTCGAATGCGGTGGTGTTCGTCCAGGGCACGCGCACGGTGGGCATTGGCGGCGGCCAGACCGCCCGCGTGGACTCGGTCATGATTGCCACCCACAAGGGCGGCGACAAGATCAAGGGCAGCGTGATGGCCAGCGACGCCTTCTTCCCCTTCCGGGACGGCATCGACGGGGCCGCCGAGAACGGCGTGGTCGCCATCGTCCAGCCGGGTGGCTCCATCCGGGACGACGAAGTCATCCAGGCGGCCGACGAGCATGGCATTGCGATGATGTTCAGCGGACAGCGCAGCTTCCGCCACTAGCCTTGAACCGGTTGGTCACCGCCGACCCCTAGAGCAGGGCTGGCGGCTGGGGCGGGTGCTCGTGCAACGTCGGTAGCTGAGCACGACTGCTGACGCCAGGGGGCCGCGACGCGGCCCCGCCATGTGGCGATCCTACCTACGTGTCCATCCGGTTCGGCCACGGAGTCGGCGGCGGATTCGTGTTGGGTGGGCCGGCCCGCAAGGACGCGAATTATCCAACAATTCATGTGCACAACAGCAGGACCAAACCATGAACACCTGCCACGCCCGGGCCATGGATCACCCCATGCGCGGCTAGCCAGGTTCCTCCCCTGACCCTCCAGATCCAAAGCGAGGATATTTAGCCACATATAGAAATGACGGGGCGGTTGGTACGATGCTAGAAAAAACCTTACAACGCCGAAATCGCCTTGCCATTGCAAGCACCATCACCGTCATGGCCCTCCTCGCGACGGCCGTGCCCAGCAACGGCCAAGACGAAGTCGTCGACCTGAGCGCTTGGCTCCAGCAAGGAACATCCGCCTACGGCGACTGGCGCCTGGCCCCTGACGGCCAAAGCGTCACCCAACACATCAACGGCGATCCCACGTACTTTGTCGATCCCGAAAACACGCGCGGCACCTTGACACGCGGCACCATCAGCGTCCAGACAAGCGACGACGACGATTTCATCGGATTCGTTTTCGGCTTCCAGTCGCCTCTGGCCGAATTCGGCCATGAGCCAACCTCCGTGAACACCTACATCCTGGACTGGAAGAAGGGGGATCAAAGCCATCGCGGACACCGGGCCCATGCGGGCTTCACGTTGTACCACATCCAGGGCAATGTTACCGGAAGTTTCAGCCACTACGTCAACGGCCAGGTGATTGGTGATTGCTTGTGGAGCAAAGACGAGAGTAAGTGCCCAATTATTGACGTTCTGGGGCGAAACCTTGGATCGAATCTTGGCTGGATGGCGTTCACGGACTACGAAATCAAACTCCTTCACACGACGACGAACATCCGGATCACCATTACAGGGGACCACGCTCCGTTCACGGACGGATTGGTCGTCTTCGATGTTACGGGTCAATTCCAGGACGGACGCGTCGGTTTCTACAACTGCTTGCCCCAGTCGCCACGATTGCGCCGGTCCCGCGGCACGAGTGCACAGGGCCCGACGGTGCTGCCGTTACGCTGGACGGCTCGGGAAGCCATCACCCCAATGGTGATCCGATCCAGTTGCACTGGGACGCGCCGGGCGTGACTTTCGACGATCCCACATCTTCCACGCCAACAGGGACGTTCCCCCTGGGTGCCACCGAGGTGTCATTGACCGTGGAGGATGGCCATGCAACCGTGAGGGCTGCGACCACCGTGGTCATCGAGGATACAGTGGCCCCTTCCGTCACGATCACGCGCCCTGCCAAGCACACCATTTATATCCTCGATCAACCGGGCCCCCTTCCGAGCCCCCTGGGGATTCCGGTGGTGGTCGGCGGCGTGACCATTGTCGCTAACGCCACCGACGTGTGTGGGATTGCAAGCGTCAGCTTCGAGGCACAGGATGGCACGGGTCACACCGCTGCGGCCCCTCCGTACAAGTGGTTCTTTGACCCACCCCTCCTGGCGCCTCTGGAGCAGGTCGTGCAGGTGACCGCCGTCGATGCGGCCGGCAATCAACACACGGCACAGGCTAGCATGCTACACGTCGCGACTCGGCCCGAAATTTAACGGGCGATCACACAAGATCAAGGGCCGCGTGGCCCGCGACGCCTTCTTCCCGTTCCGCGACGGCATCACCGGGGCCGCCGAAAACGGCGTGGTCGCCATCGTCCAGCCGGGCGGCTCCATCCGGGACGACGAAGTTATCCAGGCGGCCGACGAGCACGACATTGCGATGATGTTCTCGGAGCGGCGTAGCTTCCGCCACTGAGCAGGCGCGCGCAGGCCGGGGGGTGGGGCACGTCGGGCACCCATGGGCTTTGCATTCCGAAGATCGATTCGATTAACACGGTCGCCGGGTTCTTGGTCAGGGTTACCCTTGGGCACCCGAGGGTTTAGGAGTCCGGGCGGGAGCGTTCCCTGCTCGCTACCTGCGGCCGGGCGGTTGCCGGGCTGGCACCTATTCGGCCCAGTGATTGTTGGACTGCAAGGGGGCAAGGTAGAATTCCATCTTTTCGACTGAGAAAAAAGGTAGCTAAATCAAAAACGCTTACCTATAAATAAGGGGGCTTGTGCCAGCCACAGGGAGGCACAAGCCCCCATACAATCCAAGGAGGAATGTATCATCCTACCAACCATCTTGACCACCAAGCGCCCCATCCACGGGCTAGCCGTCCTTTGCGTCCTGCTCATCGCCTCCATCGGCTCCAGCGGAACCGGCGAATCCGGCACCGCGGCAACCAACGACCGCGTGGCCATCATCCTCGCACACACCACCGACGCGGACGACACCAAGTGGAACATGAACAACCTTCACGCCCACTTCAGCGGCGTCATTCGCAGCTTCTGGGACGAGGTGTCCCACGGTGCCTACGCACCAGAGTTCGTCTTCTTTGACCTCGCGCTGCCTGTCACAACCGAGCAACTCAGAAGCTATGGGTTCGGCTACCCGATCGACCGCATGATTGAGGCCGTGCCAGACCTGCCCGTGCCGGCGTACGTCCCCACAGAGTACTCCATGTCGATTTTCCTGCTCTCTGGGGCAGGCGTCGGCTACGCCGGCGGCATGGGCGACAAGGCTCTCCGCGTCAACGGTGTCGATTATCCCACAGCCTCCGTTGGCTCCTTCACATACAACCACGATCCAGACGCCTACCTCGGCTTCTATTCTACCCCGCCCGGCGAAGCCTTCGGGGGCATCCAGTCTGGTACCATGACGCGCTACCCGGAAATGGGTCTGCTGGATGAGGACGGAACCCTGCTGCACGAATGGGGCCACGGCCTCGGATTGACGTTCCACGCCAACGGCTGGTACGCCGACTCCAATGGCCTCGAGGGCAACATCTACTACCAGAATAAACGCGAGAGCATGTGGAATCAAGCCGGGGGATACGGCAACTGGTTCGACACGATGGGCCGCGGCGAATACAGCCTGCACTTCAACGCCTACTTCCAGGATCTCCTGGGATGGCTCAAGCCAGAGGAGCGCCAAGACATCGATGCGACAACCCGCAGTGTCCACCTTGCCCCGCTGGAGAGCAACCCCCACGGAAACAAGCGCGCCGCATACATCCCCGTGGCGCCCGGCGACCTCCAGCGACCCTCCCCCTTTGCCAACTCCATGAACTACGCCTTCTACGTGGAGTACCGGCAGCCCATCGGCTTCGACCGGCATCTGGCCCACCCTGACCTGGTGGCCAACACCGAAGGTCTGATGGTGACACTGACCCGCCAGAGCAGCCCGGGCGCCCACGTGGCCTCTTGGTTGGTCAACATGGGCCCACACGCCATGTACGCAACACCGGACACAGTCATCAACAGCGACACCCATGTGATCGAGTCGGGTGACGTGCGGCTATCCTTCCAGCATGCGACCCTCAACAAGGGCATGACCTTCTACGACGAGGAAACCAAGGTCCTCCTCACCAACGTCCAAGCCAACGGCGAAGCGGGAGTCACCTTCGACGCCATCCGGGACCCTGTGCCCGGTGCTC
>JBFIJP010000030.1:0-17839 GCA_041600695.1 Thermoplasmatota archaeon
CCGATCGCGGGTGGCCGCGTGTAACTGCCATGTCAACTCGCCGTCTTCGAGACCCGTTACAGTCTCACTGGCGTCCATTGTCAGATACGCGGCGCGCAAAGCATCATCGTACGGCAAGTCGAGGGCGACCGGGGGAAGGGTGCGGCAGTTGACGCCCGTCGTCGGCTCGCAGGCAGGCACCCTGCCCACCATCGGCCGCGCCTCACGCGCCTCTAACAAGGAGCCCGCCGACCCATGTTCTCCGGCGGTCGATGCGTCCCCAAGGCACCCAGGTGCAAGGAAGACGAGCAACAGGAGCAGCCAACGCATGGGGGCGCCATCTTGAACGGACTACATAGCAGCCATCGAACACCTGTTGGCCTGGCGGCGCGGAGGCTGGCGCCTTGGTGCGGGTACCAGTTTCCCCCGCGCTGACGGTGCGGCAGGTGGCTGAGCCAAGACGGCTCCGGAGCGCTTTGCCTTGAATGAGTGGCCGCCGGCCGGCGAAGTGCACGCCGCGCAGGAGACGCGTGCCGAACAGGACCGGCACGGCGAGCCGAAGCAGGAAGTGCACTGGGGCTCGATATTCCAGTCACATGGGCCGGTTCTCCCTGTGGCGGTATCGTTGAAGTGTGCGGTTTCCATTTCTGCGGCTGCCATTCTTACGTGATCGACCGCAACCTTGCGATGGCCTGAAATGCGACTCAGCCAAGCCCCAACCCAATGCCTGATGAAGCCCACGGCCCGTTGTGCGGCGCCCTGCCGCCCACGGCAGGGTGAGGTATCAAAATGGCAACCAAGACAACCCCCAAGGCCAGCACCCCGACCGCCGCCAAGGCACCAGCAAAGGGGCCCGCCGGAAAGCCGAGCGCAACGGGCAAGCCCTCCGGGAAGGGGCGCGAAAACAAGCCAGCGAAGAAGTGAAGTGGGTGCGGGAGGCCGCGCTTTGATGGGGCGCGGTCTTCTGCATCAGGGGGAATCCCCCCGGCCAGGCCACGCCGCTGTACATCGCCTTCCGGGTATGGGGCACGACGGTCGGGGCATCTAGCGCCCGCGGCTGGTAGTTTCGCCCTTGGGGCGATTTGAAGAACGGGTCGCTACGGGGCGCCATGGCTGAGTGGATTGCGGCGACTGCTGGAGGCACCTGACGTGGAACGCGGCGATCTCAACTGGATCACCAACTACATCTGGGGCATCACGGACGACGTTTAGCGGGACCTGTACGTTCGGAGCAAATATCGGGATGTGATCCTTCCCATGACGGTGCTCCGGCGGCCGGCCGCCCCCGGCGGCGCCTGCCGCGCCCGCCAACGCGCGTGCCCGGATCTGGTGCCCACGCATCAGGTAGTCCTATCTTGGGCCCTGGGGGGTACTGCCTGTGACCACTCAAAGTTCACTTCGAACTCTTGTGGAATTGCCCCAAGGGGCGAGCTGGCCCAGATTTCAATGGTGCCACCCCAGTACCCGGCCGTGATGTTCGGCCGATGGAACGTGACGGGGCTGGATCCGCCTTTGATTTGGTTCTCGAAGCCAGCGCACGGTTGGTACTGGGGCGTGTAGCACCTCAGAAGGATGTTCAGGTCTGCGGCGGGGGCAACCACCGGAACCCACGAAACCTCAGCAGAGAAGTTCGTTAACAGGTCCGTGAAGTGGAGCGTGGCCGGCTCACCACTACAGCAACCGCCGCTGGTCAAACCCACGAGGGCACCGGTTTCGTGTTGACTTGTCTGAGTGCTGTTTCTCTCCACCCAGTCGGCCGCGGCTTCTGGCATCCGCACGACGGTGGCTGTCCCGCTGACCTGAACCCATTCGCCGTCCAGCGGGCGGTTGCGCTCCGTCGAGGCTTGGCTTGCGATGGTTTGCCCGGGCTCCAACGCCAAGTCCTCAAGGGACACGTTCAGCGACGGGCCGCCCAACACGACCGCCAGCTCGTCCCCCAATGCCATCGTGCGCGCATCCGCGACGGCCAACCGCCAAACGATGTCAGTCGCCTCGCCTGTCAAGCCCGCTTCAACTTGCAGGTGCAATTCGGCGCTGCGCAAGGCCTCGTCGGGGCGAACCTGCAACGGAGCCCACCAGTCGTCGCACGTTGCCGTTCCCCCGCAGGGAGGCACGTACGTCCGAATGGAATCAAGCTCACGAGTCAAAGACGGCACCGTCAACGACGGCGCCTCGGTCCCGGGAGCCGAACCGTCGGGTTGGGCGCAGCCGCTGACCAAGACAAGAAGCAACACAAGCACCTTGCGCATGACATCCCAGCGTCGCACGAACGTAAAGAGGCACGGGTGTCCGGGTGGTCTGGGCCCTCCAAGCACGAAGCCCTACGGCTGGAGACGCATCGCCGCGCGCCACGAGAAACACGGCGGCCTGGATTGTTCCGGGTGCAAGTGGGGCCCGAGGCGTGCAGGAACTCGGCGGGATCGTGGGATGCTCATCGGCAGGGAAATGGACCTAGTCGTGGCTCTGCCTGCGTCGCCGTCGGTGCGCCGATCTAGTGCACGCCCGGAATAGTTTCGTGCCTTGGAGTATTTGAAGCGCCGCGGACTACCACGGGCAATGGCTGACTTGACCGTGGCGCTCACAGGAGGCAGCTGACGTGGAACGGGGCGACCTCACCTGGATCACGAACTACCTCGGGGGCATCGCGGACGATGTGTTGCGGGACCCCGCCGCCCAACGGGGGTTTGTCTGACTTGGATGTCTTTCAGCTCCGCAATGGAATCGTCGGCGACTATGACGACTATGTGCGCGGTTTTCTAAAGATCCGCGACCCCGCGATCATGGACAAGGTCGAAGGCGAGCTTGATAGCGGGCTCCTCTGGCCGGACCCGCTGATTCAACTCAGTCCCAGCTTTGAGCCAGGAGCTTCCGTTGATGATCTCGTAGAGGCAGGCATTCTATCGGCGCCATGCAAGGACATCTTCAGGCGCGACAAACGGCCCAACGATGCGGGCTCTGTAATGACGCTGTACAGGCACCAATTGGAGGCTATCGAAGCCGCCAAGCGGGGGGACAACTACGTAGTCACCACTGGCACAGGCAGCGGCAAGTCCCTCACGTACATCGTTCCCATCGTGGATCATGTGCTACGCAACAATCCTGGACAGGGGAGAATACAGGCGGTCATCGTCTACCCGATGAACGCATTGGCCAATTCACAGATCGAGGAGCTCAAGAAATTCCTGCATGTCCATTACCACGGGCCGGCTGTCACTTTCGAACGGTACACGGGCCAGGAAAGCAAGGAAGATCGCGAACGCATCACTGAGAACCCCCCCGATATCCTGCTCACGAACTATGTGATGCTGGAATTAATTCTCACACGCAACGATGAGGCCAAGATCGTGGATCATGCCCAAGACCTCCAATTCCTGGTCCTCGACGAATTGCACACATACCGGGGGCGCCAGGGCGCTGACGTTGCAATGTTGGTTCGCCGGGTGCGGGAGTCATTAAATGCCGCGAGCATGCGGTGCATCGGAACGAGTGCCACGCTTGCTAGCGAGGATATTGGAGATCCAAAAAGAGCAGTCGCGGATGTTGCTAAGACGATCTTCGGCGACCATTTCGACCGCAAGAATGTGATTACCGAAACCCTGACTCGCGCCACTCCGATGCGGGACTACTCCGAGCCAAGTGAATTGGCTGCGTTGCGGTCTCGAATTGCAGGCATGCCTGTTTCGTCCTTCCGCGATGATCCGCTCTCAAGCTGGATTGAATCAGAATTAGGGTTGGATGAAAGGGAAGGGGTGCTGGTGCGTCGTGTGCCGCGGCCATTAAGCGGCCCAAGCGGCGCCGCCGCGCGATTAGACGCCTTAACGGGGCTGGGCCCCGTCGCATGCGAGGCCGCGATCAAGGCCCATTTGTTGCATGCCTACCAACAACGGGACCGTGACAAGACTGCCCGGGCGTTCGCGTTCCGGCTTCACCAGTTTGTCACTCGTGGTGGAACCCCCTACGTTACCTTGGAACCGCCCGAGTCCCGCTTCATCACTGTAAAGGGAATGCCCTATCGAGGAAAGCAGCCCTTGTTCCCGGTAGTCTTCTGCCACGAGTGCGGCCAAGATTACCTCACCGCGCGGTACAGCGACGGCCGGCTCATCCCTCGGGACCCCAACGACCGCGTCAACCCTCGCGACAAGAGTGGTGTAGTAGTGCATGATGCCGGAGAGGCGGTCTACGTCTACGTCAGCACCAAGGATCCGTGGGATGCCGAAGATATGGATCGCTTCCCACCCAACTGGCTCGAACAGGGCAAGAATGGCCTACGCCTGAAATCCGAGCGCCGCAAGCCGAAGTGGAGCCCTACCACTGATTCCTTCAATGATCTGGGAGAAAAGGATGCTGATGGAATGCCTGTGGCCTTGGCTCCGCTTCCATTCCGGTTCTGCCTGAATAGCGAATGCGGTGCGTCGTGGAGTACGCGCATCAAAAGTGACGCCGCCAAGCTCCTCAGCCTTGACAACGAAGCGCGTAGCAGTAGCACGACGATTCTCAGTATGAGTACCCTTGCGGGCCTTCGGGAGGAAAAGCTTCCGAACTATGCAAAAAAACTTTTGTCGTTTATGGACAACGTCCAGGATGCCTCCCTTCAAAGTGGCCACTTCAACGATTTCATCGATGTCGGCGTAATTCGTACGGGGCTGTACACAGCCCTCGCGCAGTATCCGAACGGACTACTGCCGAAGGGCTTGGAAGACCTGGTCTTCGACGCGCTGGAATTGGAACCGGATGACTACGCCAACCAGCCCGGATTGCAATACGCCCTCGGTCCGTACCAGGCAGCTGTCAAGGATGTCATCAGACACCGCATTTTCCGTGATTTGGAGCGAGGCTGGCGTATTACGAGCCCCAACCTGGAACAATGTGGCCTCCTGGAATTTGACTACGAAGATTTGGCGGTTGCCTGCGCCGACCCAGTCATATGGCGTAACATTCACGGGGCTTTGATCGACGCCACCCCTGCGGTGCGAGAAAACCTGGCTCGAGCGGTATTGGATTTGCTCCGCAGGGAACTGTGCCTGAATGAACCCTACCTCGAGTACAACAAAATCAGATCGATACGCAATGATAGCCAGAGCCGCCTCAACGAAGCGTGGGCTATCGACGATGAAGAAGATGTCGTCCAGTCGAAATTCGCAGTACCTCGGGGCGGCTCTCCAGGCGACGCCAAGAAGGGTCGCATGGCCATTGGGCCAATGAGCAACTTTGGGCAATTCGTCCGCGAACACCTGTCGACACCAGATCAAAAGCTCACAAAAGAGGACACTGAGCACATCATTTCCGACCTGCTTGAATGCCTCAGTCGTGTAGGGCTCGTCTACCGGGAAGTCCAAGATGAACCCGTCTACCAGTTGGAGTCGGCAAACATGCGGTGGATTCCGGGGACGGGGGAACATGGTGCCGTTGACGCACTCCGAACGAGAAAACTGGTTTCTAGCAGAACCAATCCGTTCTTTGTGGGCCACTACAAGGAACGTGGCCTTAAGGTCCGTGGCCTCGAATCAGGAGCCCACACGGGTCTCGTCAAGAACGACGTAAAGGAATTGCGCGAAAAACGGTTTCGCAAAGGCAGTGAAAAGGCCAAAGCTCCGGGTGAGCAGGTCACAGAAGAGGACGCACTAGATGGCCTTCCTGTTCTCTATGCGACTCCGACGATGGAATTAGGCATTGATATCAGCCAGCTCAACGTTGTCAACATGCGTAACATTCCGCCCACTCCTGCCAACTATGCGCAACGAAGTGGCCGGGCGGGTCGAAGCGGGGATCCTGCGCTCATTATCACGTATTGCTCCAAGAGCTCGCCACATGATCAGTACTTCTTCCAGCACCCGGAGAAGATGGTTCAGGGTAGCGTTAGTCCACCTAGCATCGATCTCACCAACGAATCCTTGGTCCTTTCGCACATCAACGCGATTTGGCTCAAGCAGGCCAGCTTGGATCTCGGTACGCGTCTGGAGAAGGTCGTGGAAATCGAGGATAACAATAGATTCCTACAGCTGCGGGACAGCGTCATTTTGGAACTCCAAAGGGAATCATACAAAGAAAAGACGTACGAGCGAGCGCAGAGGGTCCTGGGCCAATTGCTCCCCGAGTTGGCGGACGCGGATTGGTATACTGATACTTGGCTCAAGGATGCCGTTTGGGGGATCCAATCACGCTTCGAAGCGGCGGTGCAGCGGTGGTGCGGGCTCTTCCGTGCTGCCGATAAGCAAGCCCAGGAGAACGAACTCCTTGAACGCCGCAGCAGTGACGACGACGAACGAAAACGCGCCAAATACCTCAGTGCTGAAGCACGTACGCAACTCAATTTGCTTCGAAATATCAGTGAAAACGGCAGTGAGCAGTTTGGAGATTTCTACTCCTATCGATATTTTGCCGCAGAAGGATTCCTGCCCGGTTACAATTTTCCGCGCTTGCCGCTGACGGCGTTTGTCCCTGGACGTCGGGGGGCCAAGGCGAATCACCTGAACCGGCCGAGATTCGTTGCGATCCAAGAATTCGGGCCGAGAAGCATTCTGTACTACGAGGGTAACACGTATCGGATCGTCAAGGCGAACACATTGCCCGACGACAATGCTGTTGGTGCTGCAAAAATCTGCGAAGAGTGCGGTTTGCTTAACGCCGTCACTCAACGCGAGGACCCGGACACATGCAAACACTGTCAGGAACCCCTGCCTCTGGCCATAACCAACCTGTATCGCATGCAGGGGGTGGGGACGCAACGTGCCAAGCGCATCAACAGTGATGAGGAGGAGCGGCGTCGCCTAGGCTTTGATGTGCGAACCGCGATCCGTCATGCCGGGCCCGACAAGACACGTCGCGCAGACATCGAAACCAATGCGACGATTTGGGGGTGGCTTACCTACGCGCCCAACGCCGATGTCTGGCGGATCAACGAGGGGGAACGCAGGCGTGCCAACAAGGACGAGCGGGGCTTCCTCATTGACGAGGATACGGGCTACTGGGCTAAGTCGACCAGCGACGAGGAGGACGAGGGCGACCGCGGGATGGTCAATCGCACCAAGCGGGTCGTTCCTTTCGTGGAAGACACCACCAATTGTCTCACCCTTCACTGTAACGAAGAACTGGACCCGGCCACGTGGGCCAGCCTTCAGGCGGCGCTGAAGAAGGCGATCCAGGTTCATTATCATATTGAGGACCGGGAATTGGCAGCTGAGCCCCTGCCCAGCCTAGCGAAACGCAAGGGAATCTTGTTCTACGAGGCCAGCAGCGGAGGGGCCGGGGTGCTGCGGCATCTCGCTTCGAAGCCGCAGGCGTTGCAGCAAATCGCAAAAACCGCGCTGGAGATTCTTCATTACAATGAAGATGGAACCGAGGCCGAGGACCTCTCCTTGCCGGACGCGTGTACACGCAGCTGTTACGATTGCTTGCTGTCATACTTTAATCAGCTTGATCACCTGATTGTTCAGCGATCAAAGGCGCGCGATATTCTGGTTGATTGGACGGGCGCGACCGTCCACGTGAGCAGCGGTCAAAACGATCGGGGCAAGCACCTGCTGACCCTCATGGATGCCTGTGACACTGACCTGGAGCGTGAATGGCTGGCAGCAATGGAAGCGGCAGGATTCCATCTTCCCCGGAAGGCGCAGGGGGCCGACCCGAATCTCAAGACCAAGCCCGATTTCGTGTACGACGATCCGATTGTTTTCATCTACGTAGACGGCCCCGTCCACGATGCGGAGGACATCCGCCGCCAGGATGAGAAAATCAACCAGCGGCTTGAGCGTAACGGGGTTACGTATCTCAGGTTCCGCTACGACGAGAAGGAGCAATGGTTGGACATCGCGGCCCGGAACCCACGCATTTTCGGGGTGACCCAGTGACCCACAGCGTCGGCAGCATTGTCAAGGCGCGCGACCGCGAGTGGATTGTCCTTCCAAATAGCTCGGATGAGGTCTACAATCTGCAACCCCTGGGCGGTAACCAGGAAGAAGCCACGACCATCCTCACGGCCGTCGAATCAGTCAGTCCGGCGGCCTTCCCCTTGCCTGAGGAGCGGCATCTCGGTGACCACCGAAGTGCGCGCATTCTGCGGGATGCCGCCCGATTGCAGAATCGAAACACGACGGGGCCGTTCAGGTCGTTTGGGCGTTTGGGGATCGACCTGCGCCCGTACCAAATGGTCCCGCTGTTGCTCGCCCTGCGCCGGGAGCCGACGCGGTTGCTCATTGCTGATGATGTCGGCATCGGAAAAACCGTAGAGGCATTGATGATCGCTCGGGAACTGCTGGATCGTGGCGATATTCAACGCTTCTGTGTCCTGTGCCCGCCACACCTGGCCGAGCAGTGGACGAAGGAAATCCAGGATAAGTTTCACCTAGATGCCGTGGCCTATTTGCCTGAAACGGCGGATCGTCTGCGGCGACCCTTGGCTGCCGACGAATCGGTGTTCACCCATTATCCCGTGGTGGTGGCCAGTATCGACTTTGTGAAGATGGAAAGTCGCCGGGAGCACTTCTTTCAGAACTGCCCGGAGTTCGTTATTGTTGATGAGGCCCATACGTGTTCCAGCGGCGCTGACGGCCATATGCGCCAGCACGTCGTGGAGCGGATCTGCACGGACAAGGGCCGGCACATCGTTTTTGTTACGGCCACGCCACACACCGGAAACGAAGACAACTTCCGCACGCTGTTGGGGATGCTCGAACCTGAGCTAAAGCGCCTTCCCGACAACCTGCAAGGAGAACACAACGAGAAGTGGCGTCGCAAGCTGGCTGATTTCATGGTGCAACGGCGCCGTGAGAACATACGTGACTATGCTGATGAGCGGACGCCGTTCCCGACGCGATACGAACAGGAGGAATCGTATGCCTTGAGTCCCGAGTACCGTGCGCTTGTGGAGCAGATCATCGAGGCGCAACGAAACCGGTTCCAAGCGGCCAGCAATGACAAGATCCGCAGTCTCACCTGGTGGAGTCTCCTGAGCATCCTGCGAGCCCTGGCCAGCAGTCCCATGGCCGCCGCACAAACCTTGCGGGTGCGAAGCGGCATCGAGGACGCATCTGATGTGGATGAAGCCGGGCGTAGGGCACTCATTGAAGATCCGCAGGAGCCCAAGGAGAATGACGCTACCGTCGGCGCCAATACCGGCGATCCTCAATTCTTGAAATGGGCCGACGAAATTGAAGGCTTGGCTGGCAAGGACAAGAAACTCAGCGCCGTCGAAAAACACATTAAGGCTTTGCTCGAAGAGGGACACAATCCTATCGTTTTCTGCCAGTACATTCCCACTGCGCGGCATGTTGCGCAGTACCTTGAAAATAAATTCAAAGACGTTGGCGTCACCCATGTCACTGGCAATCATGCCCCGGCGGATCGCAGGGCCCGCATCGACCTTGTAAAGGAAAGCGAAAAACGTGTTCTTGTTGCGACGGATTGCTTGAGCGAGGGCATCAACCTTCAGGACGGCTTCAGTGCTGTCATTCACTATGACCTGGCCTGGACGCCGACCCGGCACGAGCAAAGGGAGGGTCGGGTGGATCGGTATGGTCAGGCCAGCAAGGAAGTCAAGATGCTCACCTTGTACGGCGTCGACAACGTTGTTGATGGAATTGTCCTTGAGGTCCTTCACAAGAAGCAGGCGAGCATTACGGGCAGCACGGGTGTGCATGTGCCGGTGCCCGATCGTGCCGGCGACGTGCTTGAGGCTATCATGCAGAGCCTCTTGGTGCGGGGCAAGCCGATCCCCCGGGGCAAGAAGCTCACGTTTCAGACCATGCTCGATGTCGGCGAAGGAGTACAGTCACACATCGTTGATTTCGAGCAGGAATGGCGGGAATCCGCCGCTCGGGCCAAGGGCCGCAGTATGTATGCCTGGGAATCCATCAAGCCCGCCGAGGTCATGACTGAGCTTTCGGCCACGCGGGAAGCCTTGGGAGACGAGGATACGGTCCGGCGGTTCGTCACGGAAACCTTGGAGCGGCTTGGTGCAGGGTTGCATGGGCACGGGGACATCATCCGTGTCACGACCAGCCACTGGGAACCGGAATTGCGTCGGCGCTTGGGGATTGCCGAAGAGTTGAAGGTTTGTTTCAGCGAGAATGAGGCGGGTGCCGTTCACCTGCACCGCACCCATCCGATCGTCGAGGGGCTGTGCGACTACGTGATTGAGACGGCCATTGATGATTTGGAATGGGGGCCGGCGTCCCGGTGCGGCGTGACGCGCATCGAGGGCGAACCCACTGGGATTTTCTTGGCTCGATTCCGGTATCAGTTGCGCCAGGGTGAACGGGACTCCAGAACAACCAATCTCGTGGAGGAGATCCGTGTCTTGGGTTATCGCGGTGAAGAGTTGCTCCCTGAGGCGGAGGTTGTCGATTTGTTCGATGCCGAGCCCAGCAGCAATCTGAGCGATGAGGCAAAGGGGAAGGTTTTGCGCTACGCACTGCGTGACTGGAGCGACCTGCAGGGCAAATTGAAGGCGTTCAGTGAGTTGCGGTGTGCGGCGATTCTTGAGACGCATCGCCGAGTCCAGAAGGGTGGCCGCATGACGCGCCGGTACACGCGCCTGGAACCCGAAGGGGAGCCGGACTTGATCGGCTGCTACGTCTTCCTTCAGGAGGTGTCTGTTTGACCGAGGCCTTCGAGACGATCCGCATGGAGGGCAAGCTGTTCACCAGCGATCACCTAGTGCGCATCAAGGCCGGCGACCTGCCAGGCATCACGGCCAAGGATTACGGTCGTCGCGGCGGCCGGTTGGAGGAGGAGATCAGCCGCCACTGGACTGGACTGGAGGCGTCGTGGGGCGTCTTCCAGGCCATGTTGTCGAATGATGAGTCGCGGGCGTATGAACAGATTCGTGACTACTGGCTGGTCCGCATCTTGGATGCGCTGGGCTTCGGGTCGGCCCTGGTGGAGGGGAAACCCCGAGTCATCGAAGGCAAGGCGTACAAGATTCTCTTCGAGAAAGAGGGGGTTCCCATTCACATCGTGGCGGCCACGCAGGACCTTGAGAAGGGCCCCGATGGTACGGCTCGCGGCAACCCGCACAGTCACTTGCAGGAGTACCTGAACCGCTGCGAGGACAAGACGTGGGGCATCCTCACGAATGGGTTGAAGATCCGCGTTCTCCGGGACAACGCGGCCAGCAAGGGTGCTCAGTACGTTGAGTTCGACTTGCAAGCCATGATGAGTGGCCAGCACTTCCACGAGTTCGGGATCTTTTGGCGCCTCATGCACGTGACTCGGTTCACGGGCGATGAGCCTTGGATCGAGAAGTGGATGCGTGAGTCGGCTCGGCAGGGTGTCCGGGCGCACAAGGACCTCAAGGAGGGCGTCGTCAAGGCGATCGTTGCCTTGGGCAATGGTTTCATGGACCACCGGCGCAGCAACATCAGTCGCAAAATTGTAGGCGGCGAGTTGGACAAGCAGGACTTCTACCACGAGCTCCTGCGCCTCGTGTACCGGCTCCTGTTCCTGTTCGTCACTGAAGACCGGGACTTGCTCCTGCAGCCGGATTCAGAGGCGACGCGCAAGCAGCGCCGCATGTACATGGAGCACTACTCGACGCAGCGCCTGCGCCGCTTGGCCCGCCGCAGTCGGGGAAGCAAGCACCACGACGCGTACGAGCAGTTGAAGGTGGTCATGGACGGCCTGAAGCGGGGTAACGGCATCCCCGAGCTGGCGCTTCCTGGGCTCAACAGCGACCTCTGGAACCCGGGGTTCATCCCGACCTTGGAAGAGAACACCATCAGCAACGAAGCCCTGTACGAGGCCATCCGCCACTTGTCAGTCACCAAGAAGGGCAAACAGTACCACGCCATCGACTACGTACACCTGGACTCCGAAGAACTCGGCGGCATCTACGAAACGCTGCTAGAGCTGCACCCGGTCATCGGTGCGGGGAGGCGGAGTTTCGATCTTGACGTGTCGGCGGAAGGGAATGAGCGCCGCACTTCGGGAAGCCACTACACGCCCACGGACTTGATTGACAAGGTTCTCGATCACGCCCTTGATCCGTTGCTGGACGAAGCTCAAGCCAAGGATCAGCCTGAGAAGGCGTTGCTGGAGTTGACGGTGTGCGATCCCACGTGCGGCAGTGGCCATTTCCTCATCGCTGCCGCCCGACGCATCGCGAAGCGGGTGGCTCGGATTCGGACGCATGAGGAGGAGCCTCCGCCGGAGGAGATCCGTCAAGCCCTGCGAGACGTGATTGGTCGGTGCATCTACGGCGTTGACATCAACCCGATGGCCGTTGAGCTCTGCAAGATCAGCTTGTGGCTGGAGGCCATGGTTCCTGGAAAGCCCCTGACGTTCCTGGAATCCCACATCAAGTGCGGCAACGCCCTGTTGGGTGCCTTCCCCGAGTACCTCGAGAAGGGCATCCCGGATGAGGCGTACAAGCCCCGCCCGGGCATCGACAAGAAGGAAGTCTGCACGGAACTGAAGAAGATCAACAAGCAGGTCCCGATGACGCAGGAGACCTTGAAGCACTTCAAGGAAGACCGCAAACGCATCCAAGACTACCTCGCCCAGACCCTCGAAGAGATCGAAGCGATGCCCACGGACACGGTGGAGCAAATCGAAGCCAAGGAAGAAGCATACCGAACCAGGTACCTCGAAACCCACGAATACGAACGGTACAAGCTCGCTCTGGACGCCTGGTGTGCTGCATTCTCGTACCCTAAGGTATCGCTCGGCAGTGAGGCGAACATTGGGAACCCAGAACTGATCGACGTGCTCCAAGCTGACCATGAATTGTCCGATTCTCTGCTGGAAGTAGTGCAAACTGGCCTCGCTCAACTCGCGTTCTTTCATTGGAACGCAGAGTTTCCGCAAGTATTCCGCAGCGGTGGCTTCGCATGCCTAGTAGGCAATCCCCCCTACATGGGTGGTAGTAGGATTCGAAGCCAGCTAGGCCCGGAGTACCTCCACTATTTTGATGCGGCATTCGAAGGTCATCCTGCCATGGCAGATTTGGCGGCCGCCGTCGTTCTTCGCTGTTCCCAGCTCTCCTCGTCGAGCGGGCGCATCGGGCTCGTGACGACAAACTCAATCTCGAAGGGTGTGACCCGCACCGTTGGGCTGTCAAAACTGCTGACAAATGGTTGGTCGATTCGAGCAGCATATCCAGACATTACCTGGGGCGGCGCGGCCGCCGTAATCGTTGCACTTGTAGTCTTGGCCCGAGAAGCAGGCAAGAGCGCCCTATCTGGGGTTTCGGTAGGTAGCATCAGTTCCCGGTTGGACGCCCTGCCTGAGCAGGATCCAGTCAAACTGACTAGCCGGCAGCGGGTGGCCTTCCGGGGCGACATGCCAAACGGCAAGGAGTTCATGGTACCTATAGAGGTGGCACAATCTTGGCTCGCGGACGACCCGCGTACCTCCGAAGTGGTGGCGCCGTTCGTATCGGGCGAGCACCTCCTGCAGAAAGTCAACCAAGAGGTGGAACGATACTGCATCTGCTTCCATGACTGGGATGAATCCAGGGCTCGAACGTTCGAGAAGCCATGGCGTTGGGTCGTAGAAAACGTGGCTCCGGTGCGGGCTGAGTCAAAATCCGCCAAGCTGCGCGAAGTTTTCTGGCAGTTTGAGCGGTACCGAAAACGACTGCGGCAGGAATCAGAGGAACTAGACCACGTAATTGTCCGCGCGGAGATTAGTGAAACACCTCTTTTCCTACGCTTGCCGAAGGACCGACTCTTCAGCAAGATGCTCATCGTATTCGCTTCATCTGATTGGAATCTCGTTGGCCAGCTCAATTCGGGCTTTCATGAAGTATGGTACCGAAATCAGGGATCGGCCATGAAACACGACATACGCTACGTTGGTGAGGCGTGCTTCGAAACCTTCCCCGTCCCCAACGAATCCCCCGAAGTCGCCCGCCTCGGCGAAAGCTTCCACGAAACCGTCCTCGCCCACGCCAAGACCCGCGGCATCGCCCTCACCCCCCTCTGGAACCTCGTCAATGACCCTGAATGCCACGACGCCGACATCGAAGAGATTCGCTCACTGCGCAACGAATTGACTGTGGCCGTCGCCAAGGCGTTCGAGATGCCGGAGATTGACTTCGGCTTTGGGTTCTACAAGGATCATGCAGGGCGGGATCGGTACACGATGTCGCCTGAGGCCGCTGAGCGCGTTTACTTGGAGTTGGTGCGGTTGAATGCGGAGCAGGCTGCTGCCGAGCAATCCCAGCCGAAAAAGGGCGAGAAGAGCCAAGCAACCCTGGCCAAGGGGCAGGCGAAGCTGTTCGGTCAACAGCAGGTGAGACTTAGCCGATGAACGACACCGAACTCCGCGTACTGGAAGGCGCCTGGCGAACCGGCCAAGAAAACGCTCGCCACTTCAACGAAATCCTCGTCAAGATGCGGGCCGGCGTCGTCCTGTTTTCAGGCGTCGCACTAACGTCCTTGGCAGCGCTCACCGACGCGAGTCAAACCATCATTGGCTGGGCCCTGTTTGCCACCTTCGGGATCATGTCGTCCCTCTACGTGCTTGACCGATGGTACTACCACGTCCTACTGCTGGGAACCGTCACGTGGCTGCGTTCCGTCGAAGCCGTGTTGTTTGGATCCATGCGATTCGTCGGCCTCGCCGAACATGTTTCCCAAACCTACGCAAGCGCCTCATTGTTCGACGATGGAAGAACCGGCAAGCCAGGGGCGCCGGAAAAGGCGAAAACCGAGCGACCCAAGAGCGCCGCCGACCGAGTCGCCATCTTCTACGGCGTCTTCATGGCGGCCTCGCTGGGCTCCGCAAGTTGGCTCCTGGCGAGTGCGTACGGAATGCCGCAGGGCGCCGCGGTGGGGATCGGACTGGCCTCCTTGGCCGTCCTGGTAATCCTGCTTTGGTGGATTGAGCGCCAGGCGCACGGCCCACATCGCATCGCCTTGCCGCCCCGCAGGCCGGCCGTTGACACCAAGAGCCGTGAGGTCCAACTTGAGACCTTCCAGGGTGCGCCGGAACCCGTTGCGACACAGGACTGAGGCCCCAACCCTTACCCCCCGCCCCCCATATACACAGATCGACATACACAGATGCGTGCCTAGTCGAACCATAAGCGTGGAGCAAGGCGCCTACGACCTCCTGGCCAAGGCCAAACTCCCGGGCGAGAGTTTCTCCCAGACGGTCCGTCGGCTGGTGGCGCCGAAGGTGTCGCCGCTGCGGCAGATGATCGGCGCGTGGTCCCCGGAACAAGCGGAAGAGATACGTGCGGCGGTCGATGAGAATCGGGAGTACCAGCGGGCGCGCAGCGAGCAGAAGTGGCGGGAGCGCGGATGGCTCTGAAGGCGGTCCCGGACGCGTCGTTTTTGATCGATATTCTGCGGGGGGATGCTGCGGCCGTTGATTTGTTCGAGGAGATGGAGGCTGCGGGCGCCATTTGGCACCTGGCGGCACCGGTGCCATACGAACTGGAGTTGGGCATCCAGCGCACGCGCTCGGCGGCCGAGGATTCCCAGTTTCGCGCCATGGCGGCCCCCATGCCGACGCTTGCGTTCGATGAGGTCGCAGCCAGCCGCGCGGCCCGTCTGCAAGCCGATGCGTTTGCCCGCGGGCGGCCGCTGTCCGACTTGGACGCCCTGATGCTGGGCTTGACGGACCGGCACGGTGCTGTGGTTGTGGCGGGGGATCGGGGCGTCGCGGAGGCCGCGTCTGCCGCCGGCATCCCCCTCCACTCGCTGCGTTCGTGACCCATTGTTCTTCCCTACGGGCGACGCGTACCCAGCGGTCCGAAGGCGGCGCCATGGGGAGGGAAAAAGGTGGAAAAGCAACCCCTTCACGCGTCGGCCACGTGGAGGCTGTAGACGCGCCATCCGTCGTAGTTGGCGCCAGGGTCGATTCCGACCATGGCCTGGAGGATGACGGAGGGCTCGCCAGCCAGGAAGGAGGCGTCAAGGACATCGCTGTGGATGCTCCAGGTGAGGCCAGAGTAGGCGACGAGGTCGGCGGGGGCTCCGCAGAGTTGCTTGGCGGGGCCGCTCATGGCGCCGGTGGCGTCAAGGTACGTCCAGGTTGCGCCGCCGTCGGTGGAGGCCCGGATGGCGCCCCAGTCGTCGAATTGGACGGTGCGAATCAGGTGGTCCACGTGAACCATGGGGGAACTCAGGCCGGTGAAGTCCAACTCTGGGCTCTGGATGGCGTCGCAGGAGTTGGATCGGGAGGGGAGGTTCCAGTAGCGGCCGTTGTGGTGCACGCCGCCGCCGGTGGCGGTCCAGCCACCGGTGCCGTCACGGAAGTCAAATTCGAGGTGGTCCGGGATGCCGTTGTTGTCGTCGTCGGGGTCGGCGTTGTCGCCGATTCCGTCACCGTCGGCGTCGGCCCATTCGGTGGGGTCGAGTGGGAACACGTCGGTTGCGTCGTCGTAACCATCGCCGTCGGTGTCTGCGTTGACGGGGCTCGTTCCGTAGATGTGGACTTCGTCGCCGTCGCTGAGGCCGTCGCCGTCGGTGTCGGCGTTGAAGGGGTCGCTGCCATGCACCAGGAGTTCGTCGAGGTCCCACAGGCCGTCGCAGTCCGCGTCGGGCAGTCCGGGGTCGGCCAGGCAGGGGATGGATGGGTCGTCTGCGAGCGTGGCGGGTGTGATCAGCGCCAGCATGAGGGTGACCGCCAGGGCGGAGGTCACAGTTTGGTTGTTTTTCATCGGAATTTCTCCTTTGCATACGGTCCGGCTACCCGGGAATGGTAATCCACTCCTTTCGCCGGACGCTGGCACCAAGGAACTCGGTTCCTGACTTAAAGCACAAACAACTGGTCGGTTGTCTGTTGGCATTAGCAGGCCGCTGGTGGGCGCTGGTTGCTTCGTTGCCTCAACGTCGATGAGGTGGATTGCTGCATGGCTTCGTTATGCAGGGGCGTTGGCTGTTGGTGGTCGTGATGGTCGTGGGTTGCTCCGGGCTTCCCCCCAGTGGGCCATCGATGCCCTGGCGGCGGCGAGGGCCATGATCACAAGAATCACGCACATCACGAGGGTCGAACGACGCCCAATTTCGTGTCGTTGGGCTTTGATCCCCGCGTAACGAGCCCCGGCAATGCCACAAGCGGCGGGTACTTGTGCGGGGAGGCGGCGACGCTGGATGGGCGCACGATTGCTTCGACGCAATCGCGCTTCGACGATGTGGCTCTCGTGGTGGCGGGTGTGACGGACCCTGCGGCGCCGAGGGTGCTGGGGGAGCTGGTCTTGGAGGGCATCGGCGTGTACGATTCGGAGGTCGCCAACTGGACGCTTCCCGTTGAGGAGGGCGGCGGGGATGAGCCCTTGATCTTCAGTCCCCACTACGCCGCCGTCATCAACCACACGGTCTTCGTGAGCATGTACCACGCTGGCGTCTGGGCTTTCGATGCCAATCCTGAGATGTGGCCCCACCCGCCCACGATGGGCGTCTTCCTGCCTGCCCAGGCAAGTCCCACTCCGTCGCCAGCGCAGCCCTTCGGATGGGGCGTACTGGAGATGGCGCCCAGCATTCTCGAAGTCCTTGCGCTCCCCGATGGCACTCTGGTGAGTTGGGACTCCATGGCGGGAATCCACGCGTACAGGTTCCAGCCCGACGCGCGGGTTCAGCCAGTGTCCAACTGGTTCGAAGGGTAGATGCCGCGCAACGACTATGTACACAGATCGACATACACAGAAGCATGGGGTCGCGTACCATTAGCCTCGAGGATTCGGCCTACGAGAGCCTCAAGGCGGCCAAGCAGCCGGGTGAGAGCTTCTCGCAGACGGTTCGGCGGCTCGTGGCCCCGCGCGAATCGCCGCTTCGCCGGCTCGCAGGCGCGTGGTCGGCCGAAAAGGCCGATGCCGTTGGCGCGGCCATTCAGGAAAATCGCGAGTTTCAGCAAGCCCTGAGCCTCCGGCGCTGGCAGGAGCGCGGATGGCTCTGAGGGCGCTTCCAGACACGTC
>JBFIJP010000031.1:0-17719 GCA_041600695.1 Thermoplasmatota archaeon
ACACTGCACCTGGTCGCCAACCTCGGCGTCGGCGGGCGCGCACGACAGGGCCTCCATGGCGGGCGCTTGGTTGGGCGCGATCACTTCGTGCACCAGGTTTCGCGCCGATGAAGTGGCGGGTGCGGCGGCGTTGTCGGTGGCCGTCACCGACACCACCACGGAGGCGACCGAGCCGAAGCTGTGCGTGGCCCCCTGGCTGGTGCCGGGCGAGACGGTCCCGGCCGATGGTACCCGCGTAGAACCGCTGCCGTCGCCCCAGTCCACCGTGTAATGAACGCCTGATGAATCGTCTCCGGCCTGGAAGGTGCAGGTAACCGGATCGCCAGGCCCAGATGGTGCCGGCGAGCACGACAAGCTGTCCATGACGGGCACCTGGTTCGTCAGATCGACACTCTGCGTCACAACCAGCGCCGAGCCGGTCAAGGGCACCTCGTCGTTGTCGGTGGCGGTGACGGAAACGGTAAACGCTCCGGCACCGGACCAGGCGTGCTGGAGAGACACAAGGGCGCCCGGCAGAGCGTAGCCCGAAGCGGGGGCCCGCTCGCTGGCCGAACCATCGCCCCAGTCGATATCATAGTAGACGCCTCCAGAGTCATCCTCAGCAACGAACTCACAGGTTACCACCTGCCCGGTTGACGAAGGATTGGGGGAACACGAGAGGCTGTCCATCACGGGCGCGTCGTTGGGGTCCAGAACACTCTGGAGGTGTTGGATTGCGCTAGAGGTCAGGGGCGGCGCTTCGTTGTCGGTCGCCGTGACGGACACCGAATAGGAGCCCTGGGATGCATACGTGTGCTGCGCGGTTTCGGTCGTCCCCGGCGCGATCGACCCCGATGCCGGGACCCGCGTGGTCGGCGATCCGTCGCCCCATTGCACCGTGTAGTGCACGCCGGAAGAGTCGTCGGTGGCGCGGAACGTGCAGGTCACCTCGTCGCCGGCATTCGACGAATTGGGCGTACAGGAAAGTGACTGCATCGTGGGCACGTCGTTGGGGGGCGAGACGCTGTGACTCCAAATCCGTTCGGCCGATGTTCGCGGGGCGACGCCGTCGTTGTCGACCGCCGTAACCCGAATCGTGTAGGTGCTTGCTGCGGCGAACGTGTGGTCGGCGTTGCGGCTGCTGCCTGGCGCGACGAACCCGCTCGTCGGAACGCGTGTCGTGCTGCTTCCATCGCCCCAGTCGACGGTGTAGGCAATGCCCGCCGAGTCATCGGTCGCCGAGAAAGTGCATGTGGTCGCCTGGCCAATCTCGCCGGGTTCGGGTGTGCACGTCAGGGCATCAACCGTCGGCGGATGATTGAAGGCGTGATAGCGCATCAAATCCGATCCGAGGTTCCAGTGGGTGGCCAGCCATTGGCCCGGATCCGGATTCGGATGGAAATAGTCGTCGTGGCCGCAATCGAAATCTTCCGTCGCGCACACATTGGGGTCGTAGTTGCTAGTCGAACCGCCGTCGTCGTAGCACATGATATCTTCTCCGTCATTGCAATGCCAGCCACCCGACGCATTGGGGCTGCCCAACTGGACCGCCCCCAGATTGTGGCCGTTTTCATGCATCATGACGCGAATTCCGAGATACCCAAACGTCACACCGTACATCGTTCCGCCCGCGGCGGCCCCGTTGTTGCGGTTTTCCAGCGTGAGGCGCTCGTCTCCCCAGATATGTCCGAGGCCTCCGCAGGTACACGCACCGGTGTCGTCGTACCAAATCCAGTACTTTTCCCGGAATGAATCGTACCCCAAATCTTGCAGATCCGACACGATCGTGTCGAACCCCGCGTCGGCCATGTTTGTGGGCAGGACCTCGTTGCGAATCGTGAATTCACCACCGGTGCAGTGCATGATGAAATCACGTTCCCGCCCAAACAGCATGGCGTTGTCATACAGGTGTCCGTTGATGTCGCGGAAGGTATCTCGAATCTGCGGTTCCATTTCGGCGAATCGATCGACGTCATCGTGCGCCCGCGCGTAAATGATGATTCCAAAATGACCGTTGACGGGATCCGCCGCGCATGCCGGGTCGCGGGGATTCATCACCTGAATGGTCTCCACGGGTGGCGGGATGGGGTCGGGGCCATGGGTCAGGCCTAGGCTACGCCCGTCAGGGGCGAAGATCTCCCACAGTCCGTCCACGTGCCGGCATGCTACTCCCATGCCGTGGTGCCAACTGCGATTTGGACACAGATCCTCACCGATTTCCGGAGGCGGCGATTCCTCGGCGCGTTGCGAAGTTCCGACGACGGTGCCAAGCGAGCTTGTAAGAAGCAAGAAGAGGATTCCAAAAAGGACGGGTGTTCCGATTCGTGATTGCATGTGACGGCCTCCAGTGCGGGGTAGGCGACCGACTGGGGGCCTGCGGTGGCGCGTTGACGCCCGGGTCGCCGCGTGGAGTGAGGGGGGGGAAGGTGGCCGGCGGGAACCAGCGGATCCACCGATCCCGTGATCTGGCACGGTGGGCTCAGTTAGCCGGCACCAGTGGAATACCTTGGCTCGGCGCCTCCTGTTCCCAGGGCCTGAGGCCAGGCGTGAGGCCGTATTCGTTTGGCACGATGACGTCGTAGTCCGCGTAGCCGTCGCGCACGCCGTTGACCTGGAAGTCAAACGTGGCGTCGCTGAGGCCGCCCCCGACTTCCTTCACCACGATGTGTGTCAATGCCTTTTCAACCACAAACAGGCCGTTGGCATCGGCGGTGAGCGTCACCTGCGCAGTCAAGGCGCCCAGCGGGTCGAGCGCCAGCGCGAATTCCTCGGGGAAAACAATCGTTGCAATGCCATTGGTCAACTGGCCCGACCCACGCCAGTACACACCCACCTCGGGGCCTTCCAGGGTCGCGTACCGCAAGGCCTTCGTTGGATCGCCGGGGTGGATTTGCACGAAGTTCTTGGTGCCCGATGCGGACATGTCGCCGAAGAAATGGATGCTGTCCGAGATTTCGAATCGGTCTTGGTTGTCGACCCAGCCAATGTATTCCCCGACGGCCGATCCATCCTCATAGAAATTGATGAAAGAAGAGGCCTCACCGCCATCTACGTTGATGTAGAAGTATGCATCTTCGAGCTGAACAGAACCGGTCCTGGCGTTGTAGAGGCAACTGGTGATGCAGGCGCTGACGCCGCCGTTGTCCATCTTGAGTTGAGCACCGGCAGCGGTGAAATGACAATTCGTGGCTGATGTGGCGCAACCAATTCCCTGTGGCCCCTGGGGTCCGGTGGCTCCGGTGGCTCCGGTGGCTCCGGTGGCTCCGGTAGCTCCTGTTGGTCCCTGTGGTCCGGTCGCCCCCTGTTGTCCCTGGGGCCCCTGCGGCCCCGCGGGTCCGGCCGGTCCTGCGCTGCCCTGCGGGCCAGCGGGGCCCTGCGGTCCCTGGGGTCCGGTTGCTCCCTGGGGCCCGGTGGGTCCCGTGTCACCCGCGGGTCCTTGCGGGCCCGGGTCTCCCTGTGGGCCGGCTGGCCCAGTGGCTCCCTGGGGTCCTGTGGGTCCGGTGTTTCCGGTGGCTCCCTGCGGACCCTGCGGCCCCTGAGGGCCGGCGGGGCCAGTAGGTCCGATCGGTCCTTCGGGTCCGGCGGGACCGGGTGGGCCCTGGCAGGTGGACAGGAAGCAGACCTGTTGGCCGTTGAATGACAATTGGTTTGTGCCGGGTGATGAAAGGCCCTGGTTGTTGAGAAGAATTGGGTTGGTCCGCATGTCGAGCGTGCCAAACATCTGGTCGCCGTGTGCGTCAATCCACCCGTCGCTGGATCCGCCTCCAGGGGTTCCGCCGTGGCCGGCCTGCGCCTGGAATCCTGCTTGTGTGAAAAGGGCCAGAATAGCTATCGCTGCCCATGTTGATTTTCGCATCATCATACCACCTTTGACCCCGCCGCTGTGCGGAGCTCGAAGGCATTCATAGTGCACAATTGATTTAGTAATTGTGAACTGTATCGCAATCGTCGAAAACTAAAAGAAAAGAGATTGTAGATGTCCTGAATCCAGGATAATTCAGTCGAGAGCATATGGTCTGGAGGGCGCAGACTTTCCGCTGCGCGGTGGCCCGCCGCCCGAACGCGCCATAAGCTAACTTCGCAATTGCCCGGGGTGCCTCGCCGTAATGCCCGTGTCAATTCCAGCCTGTTCAATGGCGCCCGGTGAGTGATAATTCATCCCAAAGCTGGCTGACTCCATCGGCCAGGTCAGCCGCAGGCGGATGGTCAGCCAGGAAGCGGCGAACGCGCTCGGGATGGGCCACCTCGTAGGCCCGCCGCCCGTTGGCGTGCGTCTCGCATGCAACCCCGATGCGGGCCAGCCGACGCAGGTGGTGCTGCACCGTGGACGGCGCCCGGCCGACCGGGCCGGCCAATTCCGTGGGTCCAGCCACGCCCCTGTCAAGCAGGGCGAGCAGCACGACCAGCGAAGAACGGTTGCTGAGCGCCGCCGCCAAACGCTTGTCCCGCCGGTCGATGGGATTCGAGGGACCACGCACGAGGAAGAAGTGGTGGTAGCCGCCGTCCTGGATGGATGTGACCAATCCCTGCCCGCGCAGTCGGTGCAGGTGGTAATCGACGTGACTCGGGGTTAGTTTGGTTGCCCTCGCGATGCCCCGCAGGTGCAATCCCGGACGATCCGCCAAGGCCTCCAGGATCGCGTGAACCGTCGACGGCGTGCCCGTTCTTGCCGGTGGGGCGCCTGCCTGTTTCAGGCTGCCCGGCATGGTTCACCGCACCAGTGCGCCGTACAGCAGCAGGGCCATTACGGCGTCTGCACCCGTCAAGACCGCCGACGCCGTGGTTGACGTGCCCTGCAAGGACTCCCACGTCGCCCACGCAGCCTGCCCTGCCAGGATGCCGAAGGCTCCGACGACTAGGAGCAGGCGCATGCGTCTGGAACGGCGATAGGCCAGCAGCGCACTGGCTGCCAGGACCAAGGCCGTGATCAGCAGAAGGCCTGCCAGACCCCCGTGGGCAAGCGACGGGTTCACGCCGAGCGTCTCCTAGTCACGTAGAGGACGGCGAGAAGACAGGAGCCCAGCGTGGCACCGACAAGCAGCGCCACAGCCTGCGGGAGCGACGAAATGGCCACCGGCAGCACCTCCATGCTGGCCACGGTGAATGCGCCCAGGTGGGGGTCGTGCAAGACAAAACCGCCTGTTGGGTAATTGAACACGATTTCCCAACTGGATGCGGCCAGCCCCGACTCCCCGAAGGCGGACTGCTGCGTGGACGTCGACCTCACGGGGACGACGCGTCCGTCCACCTCCGCGGTGGGTGCCCACGAGTAACCCACTGGGCGCCTGCCGTCATCGGCCTGCCCCTGCAGGCCTGGCTCGGCGCCGGAGGCGGGGGTCATCTGGAGGGGCACCGAGCCCAGCAGTTGGTGCACAACAGCCAAGCGGGAAGTGGGTGCGGCGGCGCGGTAGCCCTGGATGGTGATGTCGATCTTCGTGCGCTCCGCGGACGGCGCTGGTTCCTCGCTGGAGGGGGGTGTTTCGCCATGCGCTGTGGAATGACGGAAATCGATGATGAGCAGGGGCGTGCCAGGCTCGGCCGGCGGTCCGCCGAGTCCATACCTCCACTGTAGAACGAGGCTGCAACCCGTCTCGGCGGCGCGCGCCAGGTGGGGGAGGTGTTTGATGGTGTAGGTTGCCTGGATTTCGTCGCCATCGTCCAGGAGTTCATTCCCGTCCCCGTCCGTGTATTCCACGAGGCGGAGGAATTGCAGTTCGAGCGCCTGGACGGCCACGTCGTGATCCTCAACGCGGACCCGGCCGTTGAAGCTGTCATACCAGTAGCGTTGTTCCCGGCCATCCGGCCCATCCAGGGCAACCGAGGGCCCCGGCTCGCCGGCCGCGGGACGCCTGATTTCCCATTCTCCCGGGATGGGGTCCTGGTGGTTGGGGTAGCTGGAATCCTGGCCGTCGTCTGATTCCCCCTCGGTGTCCGGCCGGGCGGCAGGCTCCAGGGGAGCGCCCGCCTGGGCACCATCTTCATGGCTAGGCGACATCGTGTCCCCGTCGGCGTCGCAGGGGATGGCTTCAAGCGGCGCAAGCGTCAGGTCGGCGGGCTCGGCTGCGCTTGGGGCAGGAGTCTCCTGGGCCGCGCCGGCGGGCAGCATCAGGGCGAGCAGCAGAATCAACGCCCCCAGCGGGGCGCGCGTGGAATGTTCCATGGCTATCCATCGGTGCCGGAATACATAGGCCCTCTTGGACACATATCGAATGGGCGCCGGAATCTGGATAGGTGATGTTTCAGTAACATCTAATCAGGCGGGGTGGGGCCGGTCACCTCACCATGGTTCCGATCAGCCGTGCGCCGGGCGCTTTGGCGGGCACGTGCGTTCAATTCCTCGCGTTGGCTGCGGTCCGTGCCATGCGGCGGCGCACCTTGCGCGCCGAAATCCAGGTCACGGCAACCAGTTGTGTCCCCAGCAGGGCAAGCACGGCAACGGCTTGTGTGGCGTGCCGCCAGTCTCCGCTGGCGGGCCCGGCCGCTGCCATCCGGGTCAGGTGGGCCATGAAAGGCAGCAGGACCCAGGCGATGACAGCGATGCCATAGCCCAGCACGGCGGCGGAACCCGCCGCCCCCACGACGGCGTACGCTGCCAGCCACCGCCGCCGGGCAGGCCCCGCTGCACGGCCGCCGGTGCACAGCGGGCACTCCCGTTCCCCCTCCGTCGTCCTGGTGCGACCAAGGCATGTGGGGCACGGGGCGCCTTGGCCCCAGGTGGCCCGAACCGCCCGCCGGGCGCGCGCCTGGAGGTTGCGCTCGCTGGTGAGGGCGACCACGAGGTAATAGCCATCCATGCGCAGAAACAACATGGCTTGCAGGGCCAGTTGGAACAGATCGACGAGAAGGATGAGGCCCAGGACCGTCGCCAACCAGGCGGGGGGGCCGAAGCGTAGCACGATTTCAGCGACGGCGAGAACGATGAGGTTGAAGCCGATCCCGGCCGCCAGAACGTACGCCCTTTGCCAGCGGGGCAAACCCCACGCGTTGGTGACATCCGTCTCGCAAACCAGGAGATGCAACCGCGTACCGAGTTGGAACCGGGCGGCAACACCGTATGCCCGGGCCACGGCGCAATGGGCCGCTTCGTGACCTACCGTGATGCCCCAGCCGGCCAGCGCGAAGCCCAGTACCACCAGCAGGGGGTCACCGGCGTGGAGCAGGCCCCGCAAGCTGGCGATGTGATCGGGATGCTGGATGAGGGAGACCATGCCCCATAAGGTGACAGCCAGCAGTGGGAAGGTGTATCGGGGATCGCGCAGCCACTGCGCCCATTGGGCCCGCGCCGCAGGCAGGGCGCCCGGCGGCGACTCCCCGTCCCACACTAGGTGGTCCCCGATGGAGCGAATGAACCCGTGCGGCATCAGACGCATCAGGAACGCGCCCACGTCGTAGTCGATACCCGTCTCATCCAGCAGCTGGGCGGATACGTCCTGCCACGCCACGCCAGCCTTCATGAGGTCGATGGCCCGCTGGCCGTGCGCGTCGATCTCCACCCAGCGGCCCAGCGACTCCATTCCTAGCAGCCAACCCCTACCCTCCTGGCGAGCTGCAAACGCGTGGAACATGACCGGGCCGTGCGGAATGCCCGTTCCGCGTTCCACTTCGAGGCGCACCACGCCCGCCGTCAGGATGGCAGCGGATAAGAGTCGGCTGGCCGCTGGCCGCCTGTGTCCCGCCTGACTGGCCATTGCGCCCTCATCACGGGTGCCAGCAGCGGCCTTGGCCGAGCCATTGCGTTGCGCTTGGCGCGGGCGGGCGCGGCGGTGGCGTTGAATGCGCGCCGGCTGGAGCCGCTGGAGGCGGTGGCGGCCGAGGTTGCCGGCGCGGGTGGTCGGGCCGTGGTGATTCCGGGGGACGTGTCGCACGAGGCGGACGTGGCGCGCTTCACGGACGAGGCGGCGGACGCGCTGGATGGCCTGGACATCCTGGTGGGATGCGCGGGGGCGGTGAGTCGGGGGCCGGTGTACAAGTTGCCCCTGGCCGAGTGGGAGCGGCAGATCAGCGTGGATCTGACGGGTGCGTTCTTGACGACGCGGGCGGTGATTCCGTACCTGGCGGCGCGCCGCTGGGGCCGGGTGGTGCACGTGGGGGCGGCGTACGAGCAGCACCCGGCGCCACACACGTCCAGTTTCAGCGTGGCCAAGAGCGGCGTGCACCAACTGGTGCGGACGCTGGCGCGGGAGTTGCCCAGCTTTGGCGACCTGACCGCCAACGCCGTGGCTCCGGCGTGGATCGTGGGGCCCGGCCAGGACCCGGAGGAACATGGTCACGGTGACACCTTCCGGCGTTGGCTGGAGCGGCACCCGATGCACCGCGCGGGGCGGCCGGACGAGGTAGCTGGGGCCGTGGCGTTCCTGTGCAGCGACGACGCCAGCTACGTCAACGGCCAGGTTATGGTCCTGGACGGCGGGTATGGGTAGGCGATGTCGGCGTCCGTGGCGGCCTAGACGATGGGCACCGCGGTGACGTGGATCGTGCCCGTCGTGCCGATGCCGAAGGGCCCGTGGCCGGGCAGGCCGCTGCAAACGGCATCGCCCGTGACGATGCCGCTCACGTGGCCAACCGGGCGAACCCACACGTCCATATGGCGCAGCGTCCGGCCCGCGGGCGGGGCGGAGTCGAAGGCGAGCGGCACGTCGGTCTCGCCACAGAAGAAGATCACGCCCTCGTCCCCGCCTTCCCAAACGGGGTCGCTGGGGCCGCAGAGGGCATCGTGGTCATGGTCCACGCAGAAGCCCCCCGGGGCCGGAGTGCCGGAGGCGTCCTCGATCCGGATGTGCACCGGCGCCTGGCCCAGAGGCATATCGATTCCGGCGCCGCCGATCCAGATTTGATCGTCGGCCGGGACGCCCTCGCCGTGGGCTTCCGGAACGCAGCGGTACCAGTCGGTGGGAAGGCGGTCGTCGGGACAGACAACGGTGATCAGGCCGGGCGTGGCGACGACGTACTGTTGGCTGTAGACGGTGGATTCGGCGCCGCCCGCGTGGGCGGGTCCCGTTAGGGCAATCAGGGCCAGCGAGGCAGCGGCGGCAGAAAGGAGGCGATTCAACATGACAACCAACGCATCCACCCGACGGCGCAGCATGAAGGTATGACCGCCGGGAGCCGGCCGGCTGCACCGGGCCAATGCTTAATCCGTAACACGCCAGGTGGCCAGCCGGTTGCCATGGCAGTCAAACTCACCATCGAGGAACTGGACACGTTCGAGAGCACCAATCCCATCCCAGACGTCCCCTGGGCGTGCATGCTGTTGTGCTGAAGCACACAGGATGCGTGGGCGCCATGCTTTTGCCCCCTGTGGTGGTCGATGGGGCATGGCTGTCAAGCTAACGGTGGAGGTGTTGGACCACTTGGAGAGCACGAACCCGCTCGATGGCCTCATCCCGCCATACTACTGCATGCTGCTCTGCTAGGCCTAGGCGAACGGCGGCGGGAGCGTGTTCAGCTCCGGCCTGGCGGGCAGTCGGGGGTTGTCCAGGCACCATGGCCGGCGACCCATTCGCACTGGCTGGAGGCCGGGCACCACGATGGTGGCCACCCGTAGCGGCAAGCCGCGAAGGTCCGGCGGCATGATGTCAAACCCTGCCGCTCGGTAGCCTGCGCGCTCCAGTCGGTCCAGTAACAGAAAAACGTCCTCCCGGGGCGTTCGTGGCTTTGCGTGGCCTTCGTCCAGCAGATCCCCTGGAGAAATGAATTCGCTGGGCGTCGTCAGGAAATCCAATTGCGACAAGCGCCCGGGGTCTTGCCAAAAGAGCGTCTGGTCCTCCAGCGTGCGCACCTCGTGCGCACCCCCCGGCCGCCGGGCGCCCACCCGCTCCAGGTGACTGAGGAGATGACCCACCTGCCCCGCCTCCTCCACGGCCCGCCGCATGGCTCGGGCGGGGTCCAGGCCGGCACCAAATCCAGCCACGTACGCACGGCCGCGGTCGGCTGTAACCTGTGCCGCGATCACGGGCACATCCACTTCTCCTGTCAGCAAGGCCAGGCTGGGTTGTCGGCCCAGCCCCCGGTGGTGGTCGCGCCAGCGTACGATGTCGGAGTCCGTTACCGCGTCGAGATCGATGTGGCAGACCTGGCGCCGGGCCAGCCAGGTGCGGGCAAAGGCGTCCCGCTCGATGAGTTCGGTCAGCCCCGATCGGATTGCCTCGGCCAGCGTGTTGCCAGCCCCCGATCCCGAAGTGGATGCCCACGTGAACCGGGTCTGGCCAGGCGGCGGCCGGTAGGCCGCCAGGGCGCCCTGCGCAGGCAGCAGCACCGGCGTCCCGTCGTGCAGCAACCATGCAGGGACCCAATCCAGTTCCGCGTGGGCGTCGGCGGGATCATAGGGTGCCATGTCGGCCAGTTCGGGGATCTCGGACGCGGCCACGGTTGCCATGGCTGCCGGATCAACGGCGCCATGCGCCAGTGCATCCGCGACGCCGTGGTGCCGGAGCGCCATCCACCCCGCCGCGGTGGCAACCGCGTACCGCTCGACGGCTTCGCCCAGCGCCGCCGCTCGAGCCGTCGTCGGGTCGAAGCTGTTGCAGCCCACGGCCTTGCCACCGGCCAGCCGGCCAACCACGGTGGTCGCTCCCGCTGCATCCGCGGCGTCAGCGGGAGCGGGGCGGTGAACGGCCAGGTCGGATACGATTCCCGTCCGGCTGCTGGACAGCAACGGCTCCAGGGCCAGCGTCACCGCCGCCGGAGTCGCCAGCCCGGCCTCCAGATCACCGGCCTTCAAGCGGGCCCCCCGCAGACACACCCCGGCACGGGAAGCACCGGGTGGATGCGCAGGGATCCAACCGTGATCTCGGCTGCGGCGTCAAGCAGGACGGGTGGGCGGGCCCCGGACAAATGGAGGATGGCCTCCTGTACCGCCAGCGCGGCGGCTTGATGCACAAGCGTCGGTAGGGCCGCCGGCTGCGGCAGTCGCACGGCTCCCGCGGCCACGCCCTCCATGGTTTCGGGGCGAACCATTTGGCCCTGCAGCCGGGACGCCAGGCATGCGGGACAAGCGTGGCCCGGCAGCCAGGTCGGGCCCACCCATGCCACGGGGCCATCCATCACGACCGCGATGGACTGGGGGCGAGGCACGGGCCTTGGCAGCGGGGCGTCGCGGGCCACGATTGCGAATTCTGCGTCCGTCCCCTCACGCACGCCCACGGAAGCGAGGAGGTTCCGGATCATGCCGGCCGCCTGCCCGTCGCCATCGACCGCCACGCCAGCCGCAGCCATTCGCCTCGCGGCTGCCCGCGGACGGTGGGTGAAGGCCGACAGAGCGGCGTCCAGCTCGGATTCCGACTGATCCTCGCCGTCGTCCAAGGCACCGCGGGCGGCGAGAATCTCCACCAGGTCGGATGCATCAGCCGCCGCAAGTCCTGCGGCGGCCGCGGCAGCGGATATCGGCTGGCCGTCCAACTGGGGCAGGAGGGCCATCAAACCCTGCACGGCCTCACCCTGCAGATACAGCCGCATCCCACCCCCCTGGATCACCAGCACCTGGTCGGCCAGACGAGCCCACGTCAGGAAGGGCTTGATGCGGGGATGCTCCATGCGGGGACATCGACCGCCCGCAAAAAGGCGCCACGGCTCGAAGCGGCACGTGCAACGGCCACAAGCTGCCGTGATGCCACGGGCGATCCCGTCTAGGGTTCAGCGGGAACTTCCGGGTCTTCAACCTCTGGGGCGTCCGGCACCTCAGGCTCTTCGACCTCCGGAGCTTCAGGGGCCTCGGGGGCGTCCGGAACCGTGGGTTCCTCGACTTCGGGTGCTTCAGGGGCCTCGGGGGCTTCCGGAACCGTGGGTTCCTCGACTTCGGGTGCTTCAGGAACCTCGGGCTCCTCGACCTCCGGAGGTTCCACCGTGGGCGGCGTAACTTCATACGGCAGGCACAGGGCGCCCGCCGTCGGGTCGTACTGGCCAGTCACGGGGATCGGCAGGGTAACGGGGCCAGCCAGCGTGGGAATCGTGGCCGGGTCGGTCGGGTCGCTGCTCGTGGACACCTCCGCTGCGTCATCGTAGCAGTCCTTGTCCGTGTCCTGCACCAGCGGGTCCGTGCCATGGATGTGCACCTCGGCACCGTCCAGCAGGCCTTCGCCATCCGTGTCCGGATTGAGGGGGTCCGTGCCGTAGGTCAGCACTTCCGCACCATCGATCAGGTCATCGGCGTCCGTGTCCGGAAGAACCGGGTCGGTCGAGTAGAGGCTGATCTCGTCGCCGTCAATCAGGCCGTCGCTATCCGTGTCCGCTTCGATGGGGCTGGTGCCGTACACCAGCACTTCGGGGCCATCCTCCAGGCCATCCCCGTCGCTGTCGCGCACCAGTGGGTTCGTGGCATGGTCCAGAACCTCCTCGCCGTCGCCCAGCCCGTCGCCATCGGTGTCGTCGCTGAGGGGATTGGTTCCATGGAGGTCGATCTCCGCGCCGTCCTGGAGGCGGTCACCATCCGTATCCGGGTTGAGCGGGTCGGTGCCGTGAGGCGCCACCTCGGGGCCATCGGGCAGGCCGTCACCGTCGGTGTCCGCGTTGAGCGGGTCGGTGCCGTGGACATCCACTTCGGCCTTGTCGGTCAGGCCGTCGGCGTCCGTGTCGGCGCGCAGCGGGCTGGTGCCGTGGGTCATGACCTCGGCTCCATCGCTCAAGCCCTCCGAGTCCGTGTCAATGGAGAGCGGATTGGTTGCGTGGGTGTTGACTTCGGCGCCGTCCGTCAGCCCGTCTGTGTCAGTGTCGGCGCGGCGGGGATTGGTGCCGTGCACGTTGACTTCGGCGCCGTCCAGCAGGTCGTCGGCGTCCGTGTCCGGGTTGAGCGGGTCCGTCTCGTGGCTGAGAACCTCCGCGCCGTCATCTAGGGCGTCGCCATCGGTGTCCGCGTTCAGAGGGTCGGTGGCGTGCACGTTGACCTCGTCGCCGTCGTTCAGGCGATCGCCGTCGGTGTCCGCCGCCAGGGGGTTGGTGAAGTGCTGGTCCACTTCGGGACCATCCATCAAGCCGTCGCCGTCCGTGTCTGGATTCAGCGGGTTCGAGCCGTAAGTGTGGGCTTCGCGGCCGTCCACCAAGAGGTCGTCGTCCGTGTCAGGGTCCAGCGGGTCCGTGGCGAAGTCCATCACTTCGGCACGGTCGTCGAGCCCGTCACCGTCGGTGTCCACCGCGAGGGGGTTGGTTGAGTACACCTCAACTTCCTGCTGGTCGGTCAAGCCGTCGCCGTCGGTGTCGACGACGAGGGGCTTGGTGCCGTAAAGGTGGACCTCGGGGCCATCCAGAAGGCCCTCGCCGTCGGTGTCCGGGTTGAAGGGGTCGGTCATCTCCACCAGCACCTCGTCGCCGTCGATCAGGCCGTCGCCGTCGGTGTCAGCGTTGGCGGGCTGGGTGCGGTACTGGTACACTTCCTGGTCGTCCGTCAGGCCGTCGTCGTCCGTGTCACGCTTGAGGGGGCTGGTGCCGTGGATGTTGATTTCTTGGCCGTCGGTGAAGCTGTCGCCGTCGGTGTCCCGCACGAGCGGGTTGGAGCCGTGGACGTTGACCTCGTCGCCGTCGGTGAGGCCGTCGTTGTCCGTGTCGCGGTTGGTCGGGTCGGTGAGGCTGGTGTGGAGCTCAAAGGGATCGTCGAGGCCGTCACGGTCCGTGTCCGTCAGGAGCGGACTGGTTTCGTGCACTTGCACCTCGTCACCGTCCAGGAGCGTGTCGTCGTCGGTGTCGGTGTCCAGGGGGTTGGTGCCGTGGGTGTTGACTTCGGCGCCGTCGGTGAGGCGGTCGCCGTCGCTGTCGGGATCCAGGGGGTCCGTGAGGTACTGGAGAATTTCGCCGCCGTCCGTGAGGCCGTCGTTGTCCGTGTCACGGCTCAACGGGTCGGTTCCGTGCACGGCCAGTTCTGCATCGCTGAGCCCATCACCGTCGGTGTCCCGGGCCAACGGATTGGTCCGGAGGGTGTTGACTTCATGGCCGTCGGTGAGGGTGTCGCCGTCCGTGTCGCGTACGCGCGGGTTGGTTGCGTGGACGTTGACCTCGGCACCATCGGTGAGGCCGTCACCGTCGGTGTCGGGTACCAGCGGGTCCGTGCCTTGGTTGACGATCTCTTCGCGGTCGTTCAGGCCGTCGCCGTCTGTGTCGGCCCGCGTGGGGTCCGTCCCGTGGATTTGGGTCTCATCGCCGTCGGTGAGGCCGTCGCCGTCGGTGTCGGTGTTGAAAGGCCCCGGCGGCGGGGAGGGCGTGCCCAGGCCGATGGGTGCCAGCGTTGCCGCCAACAGGAGAATCCCGAGGACGCCGGCCCACCGTCGGGTCCGCCGATTTCGGGATGCTTGGGTGTGGCCATGGACCGCGTGCATACCTCCCGTATCTCGGTATTCAAAAGAATGTTTTGTCCACCCGCCTAGGCCGGGCCAGGGCCGGCGGGTGCAGCTATGCTGTGTGGCACGCGTGTGCACAAGCCCAGAGCCTCGGCGAAACCCCCCGGATTGCCTGTGCACAGGCGAGACGGCAAGTGCGGTGGGGCCGCATGGCAGGTGGGTGTTCCGACGGCTCGGGCAGTAGCCGCTCAGGCCGGAATCTGCATGGAGAGGCAGTGGATGCCGCCGAAGCCCCAGATGAGGTCGCGGTGGTCGAGTCCCAGGATTTCCCGGTCTGGGAAGCATGCCTTCAGGAGATCGACTGCTTGGGTGTCTTGCGGGCAGCCGTACTGGGGAACCAGCACCACGCCGTTGGTGATGAGGAAGTTGGCGTAGCCGGCGGGCAGGACGTCATCCCGGTCCGTGGTTTGGCGCTCGGGGACGGGAAGTTCCAGCACCTCAAGCGGGCGGCCGCGGGCGTCGGTGAAATCGGCGAGGCGGGCGCGGTTTTCGGCGAGAGCGTCGTGGTCGGGGTGGTCGGGGGGCGCCACCGTGGTCACGACGCGACCCGGTGCCACGAAGCGGGTGATGGTGTCGATGTGGCCGTCGGTGTCGTCGCCCTCGATGCCGTCGCCCAGCCAAAGCACGGCCCGGGCGCCGAGGTGCTCCCGCAGGACCGTCTCGTGCTCCTCCAGGCTCTGGCCGCGGCCGTCGGCCACGGACTCGGTGGCCAGGAAGGTCCCCTGCCCGTCCGTCTCGACGGCGCCGCCCTCTAGGACGAAGTCGACGGCCTCGAAGGCCGGCAGGGACCCGGCCTTTGCCAGCCGGGGGACGACCTCGTCATCTGCCATGAGGCTCTCGTACTTCTCGCCCCAGGCGTCGAAGCGGAACTTGAGCGTCCGCCGGCCGCCGGCGTCGTCGACCAGGGTGAGGGGGCCGTAGTCGCGGATCCACGAGTCCTGATGTTCGACCGGGTGCAGGCGAACATCGGCCACGCCGGCCAGCGCCGCCTGGGCGTCTCCCACGAGATCGGGATGGACCGCCAGGTTGACGGTTTGGTGCGCCGCGACCGCCCGGGCCGCCGCCGCGATGGCCGCACGCGCGGCCTCCACGCGATCGGGCCAGGTGAGCGGGTCGCGGGGCCAGACAAACCAGACGGACTCCTGGGGCTCCCACTCGGCGGGGAGGCGGAATTTGGGCACGGAGGCGCCGACGTGCGGCCTCGATTTCAAGGGGACCCCTGCCCGGCGCCGTCACAGGGGTACGACCGGCCGCCCCGTGAGCGCCACCACAAACAGGGCCAGGACGAAGGCGCCGTAAGCCGTGGCGAAGGCCAGAACCACGCCCGTTCGACCGTGCTGGGCTCCGCCCGCGGGGCCGCCCAAGCCGACGCTGGCGACAAGCCCGATGGCGGCGGGTGCAGATGCGCTTGCCGGGCGCGACAGCCACCAACCCAAGGCCGGGAGGATCTGGATGGCGTGCAGGCCAGCGAAGTGGGCGGGGCGCAGGTCGCCGTGCTGGGTGCTCCATCCGACCACGGGCAGGCCGTCATGCCCGGTGGTGGCTTCCGGGCTGTCGGCGCCGACGCTGTGGCTGTTGATGCCGCTCATGGTGCCGCCTGCGACGCTGCCGATGAGGCTGATGGCGATGCCAGCGAGGATTCCTGCGCGCAGGGGCTCAGGCAGCGCCCGGGCCGCCGGGTCGCGGACGTAGCTCACGAGCAGCAGGACGGCGCCCACGGTCAGCGCGGCGATGGCCCATCCCATGACGGCGTAGGCGAGGCCGTTGAGATCGATGCTCTGGACGAAGTGGCTGGGGACGGCCCGAGCCGCCTGGATTCCGATGATGAGGTGTTCGACGGCGAGGCCGGCGGCGGTAGCCCAGCGGATGTACGTGCGCGGGCGGCCGGGCGTCAGGGGTACGAGGAGCAGGGCGACGGTGAGGCAGTAGATGCCGCCGCCGATCAGGAACTTGGTGGGCTTGAGCCAGTTGTCGACGCCGTCGACCGTGCGGGGGTCGAGGGCCATGGCCACGAGGGCCACGGGAACGAGTGCGAGTTGGGCGATGCCCCACCGCCACAGGACGGGCTCCTGGTGGCTGGCGGCTCGGGCGGCGGCGCGCAGCTCAGGCATGGGGGTAACCTCCGGTGAGCTCGACGGCGACCTTCTTGCAGATCGTGGCGCGCATCAGGAAGTAGAGGACCAAGCCTGCCGGGCCGGCGAGGAAGGTGAGCAGCAGAACGGGTGCCGTCGCGAGGCGGTGCAAGCCCTGCCGTAGGGCGTCGGCGGCGATCCAGGAGCCGACGAAGAGGTCGAAGGCGAGGTAGTGGATCCAGCCCGCCAACAGGGCGGCGGGTTGGGCAAGCAGGGTGGCCACGGCGTCAAGGCTGCCGAAGCCGCCGCCGTCGGTGAAGGCGCGGGGGAAGCCGTAGGCGGCCAGCGTGATGTAGGCGAGTCCGAGGAGGAAACTGACCGCCAGGGGCAGCCCACGGCGGGTGGCTTTCCACTGGGGGGCGAGGAGCAGGAGCAGCCAGCCGCAGAGGGCGACGGCGTTGGCGAGGGTGAACAGGGCGTCCAGGGCCATGCAGCCGCCATGTAGGACTTGTCATATAGGACTTGTCCTGCATCCGAGATGTCATGTACTCCTCCGGGCTGGCCCCCGTGTGAGCCTGGCCCACGCCATCCTCGGCATCCTCGCAGACCAACCGATGACGGGTTACGACCTCAAGACCCAGTGCTTCGACGGCTCCATCGCCCACTTCTGGCCCGCCGACCAGGCACAGATCTACCGCACCCTCGATCGCATGGCTGGCGACGGCTGGGTCACCCCGGAAATCCAGCCCCAAAGCGACCGACCCAACCGCAAAGTGTACACCATCACGCCCGCAGGCGAAGCCGAACTGGATCGATGGCTCAACGACGCCGAACCCGGCCCCAACCCCGTCCGGGAAGCCGCCCTCGTGCAACTCTTCTTCGCGCACCGAATCAAACCAGAACGGACGCGCGAACACCTGCTACGCCTGCGCCGCACCTACGCCCAAAAACTCTCCACCTTCGAAGCCATCCCCCTGCCCGGGCTCGACGAACCCGGCATCCCCCAACAATACCGCTACCAGCGCATGACCCTCGAAATGGGACTCGCCTGGGCCCGCAACGGCATCCAATGGGTGGACCAATGCCTCGCCCACCTCGACGCAGACGAAGCGTGAACCTCCCCCGCGCGAACCCCGGGCGGCCCACCCGGACCAGGCAACGAGCCGGCGCCCGCCCACCCCGCCCACGCATTCGCGCCGGAGTTGCCGCCCGAATGAACCATTGACGACACCAGACCAGCCTGCCCAAGGGCGTGCGTCCGCCACGCCAACCACACAGCCGGATGCGGCCCGTACCCCGCAGATGCAGCTTTCGAAAGTCGTAGTCACATCCGGACCGCCGTGGCCC
>JBFIJP010000032.1:0-17621 GCA_041600695.1 Thermoplasmatota archaeon
CCGGCCATGGATGGCGTACGTCAACAACACGCTCATGGTCGTCTACCAGCCCGCCCCACTGGCGCCAGGACACGCAGGCTTCGTCAAATCAGACGACCATGGGGCAACCTGGAGCGTCGGACAGGCGATCAGCCCCGTCGACGCCCAGTCGTACGTCTCCCTTGGACGCATTCTGCACGACCCGGCGGCGGACACGCTGTATGTGCCGATGTACCGCGGCAACGAGATCGCTGCGGCTGCCGGCCAGAACGAGGCGGCGGACGTCGAATTTGGCGTCGCGACCAGCCGCGACCGCGGCGACACCTGGAGCTACCAGGTCCTCCATCGGGGCGCCGCGGCTATGTCTACGCCAACCGGCGTCGGCCTGGCCGGAGACGTGATCCCCCAACGGCCCCATCGCCATCACGCCTGACCTCGCAGGGAATGAAGCGGTGTTGGGGTTGACGCTACCGCGGGGCGGAGATCGCCGCGGGCGGGGAACAAAGGCGGCGGCCAGCCAATCCGGCAGCCGCAGCGCGCGAGCCGCCAAATCTGCCTGTCGTTGGATGCCCAAAAAAAGGCGTCCATCCCTCGCGGCGTGTCAATTGAAATTGTACCGCACGGGTCAGGCACAAATCACACATGGAGTGATCATCTGCACCATCGGCTTGTGGCTTTTGTTGCCTGAGATGGGCACCAAGGACCACGATCGAAGGGCCTTTTCCGCCCTGCCGAAACCGAATGGTTCCCTCTTGGCTAAGAATGCTGCAATAATTTTTTCTATCGCGCGGAAAGTCGGCCCATGATCGCACCAATCGGGTGTGCTGAATTGTACGTCCGGGCGGACGATCAGGTGAACACCATGAAAATGACATTTGCCGTCGCAACAGCGGTTCTGTTGCTCCTATGGCCGGCTGCGGCTGCGGACCCCCTGGATGCCGTCGACGGCTGCAATGGACAACCGTGGCTGGATTGCATGATCCAATCGGTATTCGATTTCTGCAACGAGGCGACCCGCCATTGCCCAGACAGCATCGATGACGTCATCGAAACCGTGTCCGACCTTTGTGACGCCACAATTTGCGGTGATCAGGGATAGCTGCCTATTCATCGCCCCTCTTGACCAGATGAATGGGTGGTAGCCAGAGGCCCCAACACTGGTGGCCACTGAGGCTACTAAAAAAAAAATGGCAAGTGATATACATGAAGTATGCAATGTTAGCAACTGCCCTTTCTCTGCTCATTCTGACACCTGTCGCCAGCGCCGGGATCGGCGATGGAACGCCCGAGGATGAATGCGGTCCGGACGATGGCTGGCTCGATTGCCTTATCGTGCTTCTGTTCAATACAATCGAAGCTCTAGCAGGTCTACTCGACCCGGTACTCGACATCGTTGTGGCGGCCTGCCAAGGCACGACCAGCCTGTGCCCGGCATAGCCTAGGTGGGGAATCCTCTTCCATTTTCCCAACGCCTTGGAGCCGCGGCCGAACGGCCCGATCCAGCAATCGCCTCCAATTTGGAATTGCAGGCCTGGGCCCCTCGACACGGCACGAGAGCCAAGGTCGTGGAGCCCTTGGCGACATGTCTAAACCGAAATATTTCCTTCCGGTAAAGCACGCTGCACTAGCCTTTTCTATCGTCCAGAAAGTGGTATGGCGATCGCACCAATCGGGCCTGCTGAATTGTACGCCCCGGCGGACGATCCGGTGACTACCATGAAAACGACAATTACCGTCGCAACAGCGGTTCTGTTGCTCATGTGGCCGGGTGCGGCCGCTGGGTACGGCGAAGCCCCTCCCCTCGACATGGACGCTGTGGAGCCATGCCAGGGACAGGTGCCCTGCCTCCTTCAAGCCATCATTGATGCCATTACGATTTTCGCCATGTGGTTAATCGGACAGGGCGTCGAAGTGCTGACGATCCTCAT
Source organism: Thermoplasmatota archaeon (assembly GCA_041600695.1). Lineage (GTDB taxonomy): Archaea > Thermoplasmatota > E2 > JACPAO01 > JAHFTW01 > JBFJVP01. The sequence goes on from JBFIJP010000032.1 coordinate 1,908, forward strand.
TGAGCTCCTGGGCCCTGTAATTGACACGGCATTGAAGCTACTAGCGGCCCTGGAGGAGACTTGCGATGAAGCCTTCGGTGGATGCCCCCCGCCGATTGAATAAGCGGATGCTAGGCCCCACGGCTCATAAAACCCCCTTTTTCCGCCCAGGCCTTGACGCTAAACTAGCGACCGACAGTCAGGCGAAGGGTTCCAACAGCAGGGAAGACGATGGTCTGCGGCCTGGCAGATTGCGGCCGGCCTAAGAGGCGATTAACTCGCCCCACAGACTCGGGCCCGCGGCCCGAAGCCCGTCCAGAGAACAAAGTCCGTGCCTAACTGCCGGAAAGTTCAGATCGACCGTTCATCGGCGCCGGCCCCTCGCGGCGTGTCAATTGAAATTGTACCGCACCGATCAGGCACAAATCATCAATGGATCAATCGCCTGCAATTTGGAATTGCACGTTTAGGTCCCTCGACACGGCACGTGAGCCATTGTCGTGGAGCCTTGGCGACATGCCTAAACCGAAACGTTTCCTTCCTGCAAAGCACGCTGCACTAGTCTTTTCCATCGTCCAGAAAGTAATCGATCGATCGCACCAATCGGGTGTGGCATTTTGTCACCCACGGGCGGGCAATCATGTGAGTACCATGAAACCCACAGTTGCCGGTGGAGGGGAGGTTTAGATGCTCGTGCGGCCGGGCTTGACGGCTGGATGCACCGAAGCGGCCCTGCACGAATTGGAATTCCGACTGTGCAGTGGACGAGTGCCAAGATACGTCGAGACCATCATCAACGCCGCTGGGGCCCTGGCCGGGCGGGCCGCAGGATGGGTTTTCGTAGGCTGTGGCTTGGGTAAACGCGCGAGCAAGCGCCTGGCGGTTGCCTGCCTCCACTTGAAGAGGCCAAGGCCGGTTTCGCTCCGCCACTCTTTCTTCCGATCTTGCCGCCCCGGACGCTACGTAATCGCACACCAAGGAGAAACGCATGAAAATAACGATCTTCGCCACAGCAGGGGCTCTCGTGCTTCTCGGGCCTAACGTAGCCGCCGAATACATGAACCCACCTCCCGATTTGGGCCAGGCGTGGGATCCATGTTCCGGAAGCTGCGTCACTCTTGTCTGCGAACTCTCAGATTACGGCAGCAGGGCCTGTGAAAATGCCAGACGGACGATTGTCGAATTCTGCGAAAATATTCTCGGATCTTGCCCGCTCGGTTCCCGGTGAAGTCATGGGCGCCCGGGCCCGCGACTCCTGCCCCGGAATCGTAAGCGCCGTTCGTCAGGGACCTCCTTGACCGGCCGGGACAGCGCTCAGGCGTGCGGCACGCGGGCGGCCTAGATGGCTACGGCGATCCCGAACCGACCGGAGGGGATCAACTCGACCGAATTGGCCACCACTCGGGCCCTCGGCCCGAAGCCCGTCTAGATGACGATTCTGTAAGATCCGCCCGACCGCCCTGGACGGCTCAGGCCCTTGGCCCGAGGCCGTCCCGCCGACCTACGCTACAAGACGAAGTCAATGCCTAACCGACCGGAAAGATCCGCTCGACCGATCTGGACGGCACTCGGGCCCTCGGCCCGAGGCCGTCCCGCCGACCTACGCTACAAGACGAAGTCAATGCCTAGCCGACCGGAAAGATCCGCTCGACCGATCTGGACGGCACTCGGGCCCTCGGCCCGAGGCCGTCCCGCCGACCTACGCTACAAGACGAAGTCAATGCCAACGTTGCTGCGCTGACGTGCCTGCTTGCGGGCCGTGGGGCCCAGAATCTGGCGGCTCTTGACGCCGGTGATCACGAGCATGGTTCGCATGGCGCGGTCCAGCGTCGGATCGACACTGGTTCCCCAGATGATCCGCGCGTCCGGGTTGACGCGGCTGTAGATTTCTTCCACCACGCGCTCGGCTTCGGACAGGGTCATGTCGATGCCGCCGACCACGTTGACGAGCGCGCCCGTGGCGTCGCTGATGTCCACGTCCAGCAGGGGGCTGTTGAGGGCCTCCAGGACCGACTCGGTGGCGCGGTCATCGCTGTCGGACTCGCCGAGGCCGATCATGGCGACACCGCCGCGCTTCATGATGGTCTTTAGGTCGGCGAAGTCGAGGTTGACGAGGCCGGGCTTGGTGATCATCTCGGTGAGGCCCTTGATCGAGCGCATCAGCAACTCGTCAGCCACCTTGAACGCCGCCGTCATCGGCAGGCGGGGCGCGATCTCCAGGAGCTTGTCGTTGGGGATCACGATGACCGTGTCGCAGACGTCGCGCAGCCGGGCCAGGCCGGCCTCGGCGTTTTCCATGCGCACGGCGCCTTCCACGCTGAACGGCAGGGTGCAAACGGCGATGGTGAGGGCGCCGGCCTCCCGGGCCACCTTCGCCACGACCGGCGCGCTGCCGGTGCCGGTTCCACCGCCCAGGCCGCAGGTGATGAACACCATGTCGGCGCCGCTGACGGCTGCCCGGATGTCCTCTTCGGTCTCCATGGCGGCTTCCTCCCCGATCTGGGGCAGGCTGCCCGCACCAAGGCCACGGGTGAGGTGGCGGCCGATGAGCATCTTGTGCGGTGCGCGGGAACTCAGCAGGTGCTGGGCGTCCGTGTTCATGGCGACTAGGTCAATGTCACCCAGGTCTTCCTCCAGACAGCGCTGGATGGTGTTGCTGCCGGCACCGCCGCAGCCAAACACCTTGATCCGGGTCGTCAGGGAATGGAGCACGCGCTCCAGCTCCTGGTCATGGGCGACGTCTTGTCGAGCGTAACCGTTTCCGGCGCGCGACGTACGCACGCCCACCGTTGGCTGGGTCGCGCTGGAAGCCTCCAGCTCGGCGCGAGCCATGGCTTCGCGAATGATCTCCTTCATGTGCATCCCCTCGGAGATTGCTCTCCCAGGTGGTGCGGTACGTGGGGGGTTGGCAAAAGGTTTTGCAGCCGGGTTCCCGTGGAAGTGGCCCCTACAGGTACGGCTGGGGCGCCCGGTGCGGCTCAGCCGCGCAGCCGTGAACTGCGCGTGAAGAGGCGCAGGACGACGGCGAACAGCCAGATGTCGAAGAGTACGAACCACCCGAGGGTGGGCCCGATGGGTAGATCGTGCACGCCCAAGGTGGCCCCGCGTAAGGCGTCCACAATGTACAGGATGGGGTTGAGCCGGCTGGCGAAGGCCAGATCGGGGGGCAATTCGCTGACCGGGTAGAACACGCCGCCGAGGAACGTGAGGGGGGTCAGGATGAAGGTGAGTGGGACGAAGATGTGGTCCCAGCGGCTGGCGTACAGGCCGGCGATCAGGCCGAGCAATGCGAAGGCGATGCAGGATGATACCAGGATCGCCAGGAAGAGCAGAGGCTGGAGTGCCCAGCCGTCGGTGATGGGCCACGCGATGGCGAGGGTGAGAACACCGATGATGGCGCCGCGGCTGGCTCCCGAGAAAGCATAGGCCAACACCACCTGCCAGTTCTTGAGGGGGCTCGTCAGGACGTCTTCGATGTATTTCGCGCGGCGGGCGTCGAAGAGGCTGCTGGAGGTGTTGTTGTAGGCGTTGGTGATGGCGCCCTGCACCACGAGGCCCGGCGCCAGGAAAGCCAGGTAGGGGACGCCGTCGAAGGTGCCGATGCGGTTACCCAGCGCGTGGCCGAACACGAACAGGAACAGCGCTGCCGTCACGACGGGGGGAATGATGGTCTGGCCCCAGACGTTCCAGTAGCGCGCCATCTCGCGGCGGGTGAGCATCCAGGTGCCGTAGAGGCCGGCACGGGCGGGGGTGGCTTCGGGCACGCGGCGGGCACTCGGGGGGTGGGCAAAAGGGTGGTGGGGCGAGCTATTCGGGGGCCGGACTGTCGGGCCGGCCCGATCGCCGGGCGAATGGCGTTAGGGCATGCCCGCACCGGGTTGCTGGCTGATCCGGGATTGGCCTCATTTGGGCGGTGCGGGCGCACGTCGCCTCGGGTCGCCTCCGCCTCACCCATGAAATTTATATAATGGCTTTTTGTGAATGTGTTGGTGATTCAATGTCATCAAAGACAACAAAACCCGCGATTCTCGCCATCCTCGTGGCCGCAAGCCTCGCCATGGCCGCTCCCACCGCGTCCGCCAATCACGCCGACCCCTGCAACCTGGAAGTAGACGAAGCCGTCGACTTCGCGCGGTGCGTGGCGGAAACGCCCAGCAACATCCGGGAAGACATCATGCAAGACGTGTGCGGGGGCACGTCGGGCTACCATTGCCTGGAGGCCATTCGCGCCTGGGGCAGCGTGGCCACCGACTTGGCGGTAGTCGCCATGCGCCTCGCCTGCCCCCCCGCCGGCTCCGTATCCGATTGCCAGGAACGCGTCCCCGACGTACCCCCGGTACCCCCGGTCCCGCCTGTCGAACAGCCAGAAATTCCCGGCAGCTGCCCCGTGGACTCGCCCGGCACCGGCGCCACAACGCCCCCAATCCCCGCAATGGAAGGCACGATTGTCGTACCACTACCGCCCGTAACCGTCGTGGTGCCAGGATTCACGTTTGCCGCCTTTGGCCAGGAAATCCACCAGGACCGTCGTGAGGAAACATTCGACCCCACCGACCCGGAGATCCCCTACCAGACGCCGGGCGTGCCAGGGATTCCAGTACACACCGGGCCCGTAAAGGTCTGCGTCGACATCTAGCCAAGTTTGGCCCTTTGCCTACTCCATCCGATCCATTTTTTGGGCATGCCCTTAGTGGCCGGGGGCGACCCCCGCCTTCACTCCACCCTGCCAACGTTGCTCCGCCTCGTCAACTCCACAAACACATCTTCCAACTTGCTCCGCGTCACATCCACGTCGGTCACTTTCGCCCCGGCGGTGTCGAGTCGGCGCAGCAGTCCCTGGAGCCGTGCCGCGGCGTCGGTGGCCTCAAGGACGAACTGGCCGCGCCCGGCGTCCCACGCGAATCCCAGGTCGGCGTACCGCATCCGGGTCGGCCGCCGCTCCGGAGTCACCGTGACGCGCTGCTGGCCGTAGCGAGCACGCAGGTCGTCCGGGTGGCCCCGTTCGATCAGTCGTCCGTGGTCGATGACGGCGACGTCGTCGCAGAGGGCCTCTGCCTCCTCCAGGTAGTGGGTGGTGAGCAGGACGGTGACGTCGTGTTCGTCGTTGAGCTTGCGAACGTACTCCCACAGCGTACGGCGGATTTCCACGTCGACGCCAGCCGTCGGCTCGTCGAGGATCAGGAGTCGGGGCTCGTGCATGACCGCCCGGGCCAGGAGCAGCCGCCGCTTCATGCCGCCAGACAGGGTGCTGGTTCGTTTTTGCCGGTAGTCGTAGAGGTCGAAGAAGCGCAGGAGTTCGCGGGCGCGGTCCAAAGCCTTGGCGTAGGACATGCCGAAGTATCCGGCGTGGTAGGCCAGGATCCGTTCCAGTCCAAGGAAGTCGTCGAAATTGGGTTCCTGGGGGCATACGCCGATGAGCCGGCGGGCCGCGTCGGGTTCTGCCCAGCAATCCTTGCCGAACACCTTGACGGTGCCGCCGTTGGGGCGCACCAGGCCGATGATGCTGTTGATCGTGGTGGTCTTGCCGGCGCCGTTGGGGCCCAGCAGGCCGAAGAAGCCGCCCTCGGGCACGTCCAGGTCGAGGCCGTCGACGGCGCGCTTGTCGCCGTACTGCTTCACGAGTCCCTGGATGGAAATGGCTGGCTGGCCCACAAGCCGGCCACTTGCTGGTGTGTCAAAAAGGAACGGATGGGGCCGTGGTCCGGGAGAAGGCGGATGAGGGGGGTGAGGGTGGTTCAGTCAGCGCAAGCGCCGGATGGTGAGGGCAATCCCGAGGGCTGCGAGGAGGAGCCACAGGGGGTTGGGTGTCTGGGCCTCCTCGCCCGCTCCCGGGTCGCCCATGGCGTCCGTGTCGCCGGTGTCGGGGCTGTTGCTGACGGCGTCCCCGGCCGGCCTTCCGGACCCTCCTGAGCTTGGGCGCGCGGGGGACGCATCGCCGGCAGGTGCGAGATCGCTGCCATCGGCGCCATCGGCGCCGCCCCAGTCGGAATCTTCCCACTGTTCGGGAGCGGGTCGTCGGGCAAGGGTGAGAACCAGGCTGGTGTAGTCCGTCACGAAGCCGTGCTCGACGGCAAGGTCCGTGATTTCATCGACCCACGCGGCCCGCTGACCATCGGCGGCAATCAGATCCTCGAGCTGACTGATGCGGCTGTAGGCGTACAACCGCACGAGGTGGTCGGCGCCGCTCCGCGGCTGGACCTGCTCGCTGATTTCGTAGTGGCGGGGCCCGTCGGCTGCGGTGGCGGTCACGTCGGCGCGGAGGGTCTTCAGCGATGTGGGGAAGCGGCCGACGACGAGCATTTCGCTGCCGACGAACAGGACATCTGTGCCGGTTTCGAAGGCTTCCACATCCCCCGCGTAGTCGATTTCCACATCCCGCAGGGCGGGGGTGGTGACCGCCTCCATGAAGCGACGCAGGTCCACGTCGGCGCCGTCACCGTCGGGCACACGCAGTGCCAGGCCGCCGCCGTCGCGCGCGAGGCCCGCCACCAGCGACCAGTCGGCGTCGGAGCCAAAAGCGAGGGCGAACACGCGGGCGCCGGCCTCCCTGGCATCTGCGGCGATGGCGCGCAGCAGCCGGGGATCCTGGGTGCCCATGGAGGCCTGCCCGTCGGTCAGGAACACCAGCAACGGAACGTTATCCCCGTCGCCGGCCGCCGCCAGCACCTGTTCAATGGCCGTGGCTTCGGTTGGCTCCAGTGCCTCAACACCCGCCTGCAGCCCAGCCTCTATGTTGGTGGCTCCGGCGGCGCGCACCTCCTCGATGGCGTCGGCCGCCTCGGCGCGGCGTTCGCTGGTGGCGGGTGCGAGGCCGCTCCAGAGCTGCTGCACGCTGCCCGAGAAGAACGCCACATGGAGCCGGTCGTCGGCGTCGAGTTGCTGCACCACCTGTGTTGCCGCGTCCTGCAACTGGTCGATCTTCAGGCCGCCCATGGAGCCGGACACATCCAGCACCAGGACCAGGTCCACCGGTATCTGCTGCTCGTCGGGGGGCGCACGGAACCGGTGGGCGAAGTACCCCTGGCCGTCGACGACCGTGGCCTGCAGGTCGCCGCCACCGGGGGTTGGAGCCAGCGTGTAGAAGGCGCTCCATTCGGTCGGATCGTCGTCGGGCCGGGGACCCACCGAGTGGTGGAGCAGCCAGCCGTCGCCACTCTCCTCGGCCGATCCATCGCTGGCCCAGGCGGACTCGACGCCCACATCGCTGGCAATCAGGGCGGTGAAGGCCGCGCCCAAGTCCTGGCCGAAGCCAGAAACGGGAGCCTCCAGATCCAGGGCGTACACTCCCTGGTCGGCCTTCAGGGCGACCTCGTAGGTCAGGATCGCCTGCACGGATTCGAACTCGGCCACATTGACCAGGAAGGAGTAGGTGCTGGCCCCCCGCCGTTCCACGAGCCCGCCGGTCAGTTCCTCCGCCTTGTGCTCTTCGTACTCCTGGCGGGCGGCCTCCCGCTCCTCAATCCTCGCCCGGTGAATCTCGCCATCCCGCTCGATGGACAGGCCTGTCACGAAGGCATCGTCGGGCACACGCACCTCGAAGGGAAACTCCGGGTCGGGCCCGCGGTTGCCGATGTCGGCGATCACTTGAACAATCGCATAACTGTCGAAGACGGTCGCATGCACGTTGGTGTAGACCGTCCAGACGCTTTGCCGCTGGGCTTCTGCGGGGAGGGTCCCCGCGACCAGGCAAAGGAGGATGAGGCCGACGATCGCCGTTCGGGCCATACCTTACCAAGGGCGCCCATCGCATATGCAAGGTCCAACTTTGTTTGGCTCAGGCCGAACACGGCGTTCCCGCCTCCCCAATTAAATATGCGACACCGGTCAACCATTCATGCGAACCTTCCTTGCCCTGGTGGCGCTCGTGGCAATCAGTCTGGCTGGGTGTCTTGACGAAGAAGACCCCGTTGACAGCAACGACGTTGGCGGCGAGCCAGCGCCAGCGCCCGAATTCCCGGGTGCACCCGAATCCCAGGAGGTTTTCAGTGGAACCATCGGCGATATCGGGGCTGCCACGGGCAGGGAGCCCTTCGATGTCCCGGAAGGAAACTGGACCGAACTTGAATTCCGCGTGGAGGGATTGATTCCCATCATGATCGGAGCCATGGATGTCCAGCTGGTTGCCCCGAACGGAGAAACAACCGACGTCGTCCAATACGTGGGAGTGCGGGCAGGCGCGGGCGTGGGAGTGGGCACCGAGACCGGTTCGGCCTCCTACCAGGCTGGTGCGTGGCATCTGGAATGGCGCGCCGTCGGGGCCCACCAGATTGATGTCACCGTGACCGTCCAGTAAACGCCAGGTGACCTCCAGGTAACCTCCAGGTGACCACCCGGCCACCCGTGGCCCGCGGAGGGCTCAGTCCGTTTACCCGGTCTAGGGGCCCAGTAAACGGACAACTAGGCCCCTCAGTCGGCCCACTAGCTCTACGGGGACCGGCTCATTTTAATCGCTCCGCTGTCCTCGCCAAGCCCTCCATGCCGCGCCGCCAGGATTCGCGCATGCGGCCCCGGCGTAGCCGTGGGGCGCCTTCGGGTAAGCGGCCGCCTAGTAATCAGCCTAGCCCCGCCTTGGAATTGCGACTACGCGCCATACCACCGGACGGGCACCAGAACGATGCGCTCGTACTTCCGACGATGGAGGCGATATTGGAGGTTCGGGAGTACCTGATCCGCCGCAGTACTGACAGCCCGGACCCCGTCCCCCGGGGCACGTTCCAACCTGGCGTTCTAGAAGCCGCCATTGACCGCGCCCACCATGGAATGTTCCCCCCTGGCGTTGAACCCGACCTTTTCCTTCGAACGGCATTTCTACTTCGTGGGATCGTGGGGGAGCACGCGTTTGCTAACGGATGCAAGCGTACCGGGTTGCTCGTGGCAGGCATCACACTGGACCTGAACGGATACCGCCTCACGGCCTCCCAGGATGAGGCGGTGGACTTCATGATGGGAGTGGCAGACCAAACGGAAACGGACCCGATTGCAATGGCCGACTGGCTGCGCTCGCATTCCGAGAAGATCGGGCCGGGTGTGTTAGCCGCCTTCATGCAAAGGCTAAAACCTAGGAAGCGATGAGTAGTAACCATGCCTAGGACCAAGCATGCTGCCCCCAGCGTCAAGCCCAAGGCAAAGCGCCAGGGGGACGCAACGTACCGCATTGAGGCCCCCACGCGCGACGCCGTTCGTGAGGCCTTCAACGAAGTCTATGGCAAGTATGAGCGGGCACTAGAGATGTTGGCTAAGTAGGCTATTGGTGCCCCGGCGACGCCCACTTCGCGAGGTCGTGATCGACTCCGAACTCCTTCATCGCTCGGACAACGCAGCAGATGTTCCAAGCGATGACCTTGCAGTACACTTGGTTACGCCGCGCGCGCTCGGTTCGCGACTTGAGGCGTTCCCCAAAGCGGCGCGGTGGTGTGTAACGCACGTGAAAAGCTGCCCGCACGCTGAGGATCAGGCTCCCCCCGCCCGGCCCTTAGGGTCCAGCCCCTCCGCCGCCAGCCGGCCGTCACCGGACGGGTCGCCGTAAACGGACTAAGCCCCCGCGGAGATCACCAAGCTTGCATGACCCCTGCACCAAGCTAATCAGCCCCTAGAGTGTGGCGCCATGCATGCGACGATTATCCACGCTAATGCTGGTGGTGTCCATTGCCCTGGCAGGATGCGCCGACGACGAGCCCGCCGAGACCATGGACGCCGAAGCGCCAGTTGAGGCCGAAGCGACCCCCGATGCGCCCCTCACCTTGCTGGAGACCTCCGTCGGCGGCCCGGGTGCGGCAACTGGTGAGACACCGTTCGAAGTGCCCGAAGGGAACTGGACCCGCGTCGTGCTTGAGCAGGTCGGCATGCCGACGTTTGCTGGCGCTCTGCGCATCTGGGTCGTCGACTCCGCCGGAAGCGAGACCGTCTTCTACGACCGCGCGGGAATCCTGGCCGGCGGCGGCGCTGGCCTTGCAAGCCCCGAGGAAGACCACGCCTCCTACGCTGCCGGAGGCTGGAAGCTCGCGTGGGAAAACACTGGCTTCGCTCAGGTTGAGGTTGTCCTGACGGTGTCCTAGTGGCCGCGCATTGCCGGGGCAGCGCGCCGTGGCCCTAGCACACCAGGACGCGAATCCTGTACACGTCCCCGCCGAAGCGGACGAACACCTCGGGGTCGCCGCTGCGCCACCCAAGGTCCTCCAGCAGGGCGTCGCGCTCGCCCGCCCAGGCCTTGTGTCCGTGTTCGCCTTCCGGCGTTGCACGCATCAATTCCTCGACCGTCGGCCACCGGTTGGTGTGCGCCGTCGTCCAAGTGGCCACCTGTTGACCGCCGGGAGGACACGTCGTGTCGCCGTCAAGGCAGTGCTTGATGTCCAGTTGCTGCTGGCATTCGAGGCACCCGGCGCCGGCGGTTGCCAACAACGCCAGAGCCACGACCATCAGGACCCGCATCTTCACATCCGCCGGGCCAGGCTGCGCGGGCCGCGCCAGACGGCCGCCTCGCCGAGTCCTTCCTCGATGCGCAGCAATTCGTTGTACTTCGCCACGCGGTCGCTGCGGCAAGGGGCGCCGGTCTTGATCTGACCAGCGTTGGTGGCTACCGCGATGTGGGCGATGGTGGAATCCTCGGTCTCGCCGCTGCGGTGGCTGATGACACTGGAGTAGCCGGCCTCGTCGGCCATCCGGATGACCTCCAGGGTCTCCGTCAGGGTGCCGATCTGGTTGACCTTGATCAAAATCGAGTTGGCTTCGCCATCCAGGATGCCCTTGGTGAGGCGCTCCGGGTTGGTGACGAACAGGTCGTCGCCCACCAGTTGGATCCTGTCGCCTAGGCGCTGGGTTTGGAGCTTCCACCCATCGTGGTCATCCTCGCTCATGCCGTCCTCAATGCTCACGATGGGGAAACGGTCGCACAACTCCTCGTAGAATGCCACTGTTTCAGCGGGGGATTTCTTGCCGTCCTGGCCAAAGTCGTACACGGCCTTTTCGGTGTCGAAGAACTCCGTGGCTGCCACATCGAGGGCCAGCAGGATGTCGCTGCCCAGTTCGTATCCGGCGGAGGCAACGGCCTTCTCGATGTACTCGAGGGCTGCCGCGTTGCTGGGCAGGTTGGGGGCGAAACCGCCTTCGTCGCCGACGGCCGTGGCCAGGCTCTCGTTCTTGAGTGTCTTCTTGAGGCTGTGGTACACCTCGGTGCCCATGCGCAGGCTCTCGGCAAACGAGTCGGCGCCAACGGGAACCACCATGAATTCCTGGATGGAGACGTTGTTGGCTGCGTGGGCGCCGCCGTTGAGGATGTTCATCAGGGGCACGGGAAGCACCCGGCCGAACTGTCCTCCCAGGTAGGCGTGGAGAGGAATCTGCAACTCGTCGGCCGCCGCGTGGGCGGTTGCCAGACTGACGCCGAGAATGGCGTTGGCGCCCAGCTTGCCCTTGTTGGTGGTACCGTCGCGTTCCACCATGGCACGGTCGAGCCCGGTCTGGTCGAAGACATCGAACCCGATGACGTGGCGGGCCAGGTCCTCGTTGACATTGCGGACGGCCTGGAGGACGCCCTTGCCGCCGTAGCGGCTGTCGCCGTCGCGCAATTCCACTGCCTCGTGGGTTCCGGTGCTGGCGCCGCTGGGCACCAGGGCCCGGCCTGATGCGCCGCTATCCGTGGCAACTTCCACCTCGACGGTGGGGTTGCCGCGGGAGTCGAGTACCTCGCGTGCGTGAACGTCGATGATCGTTGCCAAAGGATTCCCTGGACGCGGGCAGCCGGGGGGGTCCAAAAAACGTGCGGACCCCCGCCGGGTGCCTGGCGCGCGCTCAGTCGAAGCTGGTGGCGCCGGAGGCGGACGCGGTTTGGGCGTTCCGAAGCGTGCCGTAGGCGGCTGCCAGGAGGTTGGCGAGGTTGATTCCCCACAGGCCAAAGACGACGATCAGGACCGCGGGCACGTAGCCGGGCTGCCACCCTTCGGCGTCCTCGAACGGACGCCACATGTAGATCCAGGTCAGCAGGTACAGGACCAAGCTCCAGGCGTACATGAGCACCGTGGGGACCACCGCGAGGTGGAAGCCGCGGGCCACGGACGCGGGTGCGCCCGAGGACGCCAAGATACCCCCCGCGGATCCGACGATCCCGAAGGCGAACCCGATCCAGGCGGTGGCCACCATGATCTTGATGGCGTAGGCGAGCGCCCCGAAGCTCTCGCCGTCTGTCATGTCCTCCATGTTCACGATGGTGTGGGCTCCGAAGGCGAAGTAGTCCTCGTCGGCACCCGTGGAATCGGTGGTTTCGCCAATGGCCCATGGAACCAGCAGCACAATGCCGACGAAGACCATGGAGAACAGGCTGGTGCGCAGGTGGCGCTGGGTGCGCTCCCGAATGCCGTCGCGGGTGGCGGCCACGCGGCCGCACACCCTGAGGGCCAGCACCATGATGGCGATGGAAATGGCGGCCACCAGGAAGGGGCTGATGATCCACACCGTGCTACCGCTGTCCGAGCCCCACATCAGTTCCATGAGGCCCGTCAGGCCGCCCGTCAGGCCAAAAAAGGCGAAGACGAAGGAGAATCCGGACTGCATGGTACCAAAGGGTCCCATGGGCATGGCAAAGTCATCAAAGCCCGAGAATTGCGGCATGACGGTGTGCAGCCCGAAGCCGCTGCCGACCCACCACATGGAGGACACGAAGGCCATGGAGGCGCCGACTGCGGTGACGACGCCTGATCCCCATCCGGCCCACCGTGCCACTTCGACGCGCAGGGGCGCGAAGCCGAGAATGGCGAGGGTGATGGCGCCGACGGCCGCCACAATGACGCCCGCCAGGGTCAGGGCCGGGGATACGTTGGGCCCGAACTCATCCAGGAAGTCGAAATCCTTGGCGATGTCAGAGCGGGAGAACGACTCGTCGGAGCCGTCGTCGAACGCTACGTTGGCGTAGGGGGTTGCCAGGTGCAGGACCAGTGCCAGCACGGCAAGTCCCGCCAGTACGATCGCAGATAGTCCGTAATGACCCATTCGCTGTTCAGCCATGATGTGCCGCCGTGACGCGATGTGGGTGGGGCGCTTAACACCTGCCGCGCACAGGCGCGGGCCTGCGGCGCGGGTGTGCAGCGGTGGCCCCCCGGTTGGGTCCGGGGCCCCACGATGGTGGTGGCAGCGGCCTGGGTGCGGCGCCCCCAACATTCTTGAGCAAACGCCGCTGTGTCCTGTTGGGTGTTACCACCATGAAAACGACCAGCGTAATTGTAGGATTGCTGATGACCGGTGCCGTTCTCCTGGGCCTCGGTGGCCAGGTCAGCGCCGAGTGTACGGTTGTCGACGGCGTCGGCACCCTGTGTGACGAAGGCGGTGTCGTCACCGCTGAGGGCTACGACGACAACGGTCTCGGCCCCCTGAGCGGCTTCGTTCAGGTTGACACCAACAACGGCTCCGCCTGCGCCGACGACAACGGCAACACGGAAGAGTCCGAGAGCCCGACCTGCGTCTAGGCCCAATCGGTCATCCCTCAACCTTTTCTCACAGTAATTTATTTTAGTTGGGGCTGGCCCCGTCCCCTTTTGTCACCGGCAACGCCTGCGCCGAAGGCGGCCTGGGAGCCGTCACCCCCCGTGGTTCCAGCAGTGTGCCGGTCCCGTAACGCTTGGGTCCGCTCTGAGCCTGCCGCCGGCAGCCGTTGCTCCATCGACGGCAGCTACCATGGCTTGCGGGGGCCGGCGCCGAACGCAACGACGAGACCTGCTCGAGCCGGCCCGTTTGCTACTCCCCTCTTCTACCCTCGGTGCGGCCCAGACACTGCTGGGGTGTGCAGGTTTTCGCCAAGTGCCTGCAGGCCCGCACCGAGTTTGTCCGGATCGCCGCCGAGGCCGATGCGGATGCGCCCAGGGCAGCCGAAGAAATCGCCCGGGATGACCAGGATGCCGGCCTCCAGGAGCCTGTGGGCAAGGGCGATCGTGTCCCCGCCGACCTCCGGGAACGCTGTGAGGCCCCACGGGGGCGGATGGTTGTCGGGAGTGTCCGCCAAGCCGGAGCCAGCCAGCCAGGTGTGGTAGATGGAATGGGTCGCCGCCAGGCGTTCTTCCAGGATGCGCCTTGAGTCGGCTTCATGGTCCAGCAGGGCCCTAGCCAGGTGGGCCCCCCACGGGGGCGGCGCCAGGGTTGCCTGCCGGTGGATGTTGCCGAGCATCTCGGCCAGTTGGCCCTGGGCGACCAGCCAGCCGGTGCGCAGCGCGGCGGCGCCCCAGCATTTGTTGAAGCCGCCGGTGGAGATGATGCGCGGGTGCAGGGGCGCTGCGAGGGGGTGGTCGGTCAGTTCGCGGTACACCTGGTCCACCAGAACCAGGGCATCCACATCGTCTGCCAGGTGGGCGAGGGCAAGCAGGTCCTCCCGGTTGGCCACAGCGCCGGTGGGATTGTTGGGGCTGGCCAGGACGATCAGGCTCGTTTGGGCGTCGCAGGCGGCCGCCACATCATCGGGCCGGAGGCGCCACCCCTCCTCCGGACGCCGGTCAACATGGCGGACCTCGGCACCAAGCCCCTCGGCGACGCCCGGCAGCGGCTGATAATAGGGCCGCTCCACCACCACGTTCGTTCCGGGCCGCGCCGCGTGCAAGAGTACGGCCAGATTGGCCCCCGTCGTACCCGTCGTGGCTTGAACCCATGCCTGGTCCACGCCCAAATGGCCGGCCAGGGCCTCGCGCAGGCGGGGTTCCTGGACCAGGTGCAGGTCCCCAGCGTCAAAGCCGGCTCCCGGAGGGGGCAGCCCACGGCTTTCCCACCCCGGGGCGCCCAATGCACTGGAACCGAGGTTGTGCGTGGCACCCTGCGCATCGCCCAGGAAACGCGCATGTTCGAAGGGGGGAAACACCATGCCTCCCGCAGGCGGCCTACCGGCAAAGCCGTTGGGGGCGCACGCGGTGACCCGACAGGAGAAGTTTCGCGACAATGCTCCCCTGGTCAATGGGTTCATCAAGGATCGCCGACTGGCGGAAATCGGCCCATGTACGCCTGTCCAAACTGCAACTCGACGCGCATGTTCATCGCGTTCAAGGATGGCGTCCTCATCCGCGTCCTCGAAGACCACGAGGACGTCGAAGGGCTTGATACCGTCATGGAACTGCTCTGCGTGGACTGCAACGAGTGGTTCACCAACCCGACGCTGGGAAAGGGCGCCCACGAGCGGGAATTGACGGGAGAACTGGTCACGATCACGGGGCTGCGGGGCACCGGGACCATCAAGGTGGTCGCCACCGGCGTCACGTTCCCCTTCCATTACGACACCTACGAGGAGGAGGCGGCACGGGTCCTGGGCGACCAGCAGCCGGACTTCATCGCCAACCTGCTTGCCTTCGCCCACCACCGGGACCACACGCTGGGCCTGCGCGTCAAGGAGGAGGGCAACCCCAACACCTGGGTGTACCGGCTGGACAAGCGCCGGTTGCGAAAGGCGCTCGGCGGGTAGGCGGTGCCTCGGGACGGTTACAAGACTGCCTGCCCATGGCTGTCGTGGCCGCGCGCGGCGGCGCACAAGCCGGCGAGGGGGGCAGGTGAAAGCTCGCAAGAAATCGGACCGTGTGGCCGCGCGGACCCTTCGTTCGTTAGCAGCATTCCGGCTGTCCGCATCGCACTGAATGGCCTTGACGCTAAACTCCGGTTGAGGTCAAGTGTTCGCGGATGAGCATGACTCGGATGTTGTGGCCGATCTGTTTTGTTTTGATTTCATTGGATCGGGCGGTTGGGGTGCGGCTGGCAACGCGGTCTCCGAAGGCGGTC